>JADGPH010000184.1 GCA_017882555.1 Thermoleophilia bacterium | reverse complement strand
GGAAGCGGTGGGCTTGGGCATCCAACGACGAACGAACCGCCGCACTTCCCGGTTTCCTTCACCGGTACAACTACCATCGACCCCACACCGCACTGAAGGGCTTGCCTCCGGTCCACCGCACCTCGACCGTTACCAACCTCCATGGATGCAACACCTAGACGAGTAATTCCGAGGGGGTAAGTGGTCGTAGGCGGTCCTTGATCGTAGGACTGGCTGTGGGCGTTGTGGTTGTTCCGGATCGCTGCGGTCAGCGCAAGGATGCATTGTCGCCGGCGATGGTCTGTCCGCCGTGGTATTCGAGATCGAGTTGGCCCTTCAGGGTGTCGTTGATGGATTCGATGACCTGCCGCAATGGTTTGAACAGCGCCGAACGTCACCAACTACACCAAGCACGCGCGCATCGGAACCTGAAAGTCGGCTCAAACTGTCAAGCGCCTCGCGACGAAGGGTCGCTAGGAGGCAGGATCAGCGAGACGTACTCGACATGAAGCGACTGGAGGTCTTCGGTGATCTCAAGAGGAAGTGGCCGATTCGTCGCGGTCGTGTCCACCGCGTCACGCCGGGTCGCCGCCGCCCTGGGCTACATTCGCTCGCGGGCCGACCGGTCTCCCCGGCAATTACGGAACGTCGACGGGGTCGAACCGCACCAACGTCTCGGGCGCTTGGTTGAGCCGGACGAAATCGCCGTGGCAGTGGGCTGGTTGTGCGGTTCGGGCTCTGCTGCGGTGGCCGGCGCCATCCGAGTCGACGGCGGATACGTCGGATGAGCCAACCTCTCGGCTCAGCGAGCACAAAGTGGCGATTGGGTCCCGGCGTCCGGTGGCTCGATGCGACGACGCTGGCCGGCGGTGCACCCTACCGAGTGATCACGATGCCCCCCCGCGGCGCAGACATTGTCCGCGACCTACTAGTCGGATCGGCCGAGTCTCACGACGCCGCTGTTGACCAACTGCTGGAGAGGCTCGAATCGGCGGGTCTGGTGCTCGCACCTCCCCCCAGCGCGACCGATCATCTCGGCGTGACGGTGGTAATACCGGCCCGTTCGGCCCGGGGCCCGGTCCGTGATGTCCTGCGCCACCTGCCCGCCGACGTACCCGTCGTCATCGTCGACGACGGCTCGCCCGAACCGCTCTTCCCGTTGGCCAACGCGCGTGTGCAGGTACTGCGCCACAACCAATCTCGTGGACCTGCCGCCGCCCGCAATGCTGGCGCCGCCACCGTCCGAACACCGTGGATAGCATTTCTCGATGCCGATACCGTGCCCGATGAGAATTGGATCGCCGAGCTGAAGGGACGGATCGTGCCCACTGATAGCGAAGCCGCGGCAGATCGCGTTGTCCTTGCGGCACCCCGGATCTACCCGCTGCCGGCGTCCGGGCTCGGAGGGTGGTTCGAGCAGCGCGTCTGCGCGCTGGATCTTGATGGCTCACCGTCCGACGTCGGTATCGGCAAGACGGTGTCCTATGTGCCGAGCGCCGCCCTCCTGGTGGACGCCGACGCCTTCCGTCGGGTTGGCGGTTTCGACGAGTCGATGATGGTCGGCGAGGACGTCGATCTGGTCTGGCGGCTTGCCGCACTCGGCCGCATCCGCTACCTGCCGGATGTTCGGGTCGGTCATACCGCCCGCGGCAGCCTGTCAGCCGCCCTGAACAGGCGCCGCATGTACGGATCGAGCGCGGCCGATCTGGGCCGTCGGCATCCCGGATCGTTGCGGCATGTCGACGTGTCCGTGTGGTCCTTCGGTCCGTGGTTGCTGGGCGTCGCGGTGCACCCCGTACTGGGAATTGGGACGGCCGGGTTCACCGCGGCCATCTCTCCGTGGGGAATGCCCGAGCTGTCGGCGGCAAACGCTCGCAGGCTTGCGGTGCAGGGACATCTGAGAGCCGGTGGTGCCCTCGGCAGGTGGCTGATCCGGCCGATGCTGCCGCTGACCATAGTTGCCGGTCTGGCGTCTCCGCGGTTGGGTCGACGGCTTTTCGCGGCCGCGGGGGTGGGGCTTGCATATCTGGTGACCATGGATGTCCGATCGGCACGCACCGCGACCAATGGGTGGACCAGTGCGGTTCGGCTCGCGGCGGAGTCACTCGTCGCAAGGACCTTGGACGACGTCGCCTACAGCATCGGGGTCTGGCAGGGTGTCCTCGCCCGTCGGACGCTGGAGCCGCTGTTGCCGCGGGTGAGGGACGTGCCCGCCTGGAGGTGGCCGCGTCGCCGACGATCACCGTCACGCTGACCTCGGGCGGCGTGCCCGGAACTCAAGCGATCCCCCAGAGGCCGGGTTTGCCATTGGGTTCCACCGAGCCAAGGCCCAGCTCGGGAGAATTGCTCCGCAAAATGGGCGCCGAAGGCTCAAGCGGTGAACGAGAACGGCGTCCTGGGTGATCCGGTCGGTGCGAGCGCAGAGGAGGGCCGAAACATGACTGGCGACAATTCGCGATCCCGTGCACGCGCCGCGACTGCTCGATACGTCGCTGATCATCACTCGGCGAGCATGCGCGGACCGATATGAACGGAGCCGCGGCCGGCGGCACTTGTCAGCCAACTAACCCTTGTCGAGCACGAGCCACCCTCCGTGATGCTCGGTGACCGTGACCCGGTTAAACCCGCGCAGGCCGCGGTAGGCCGCGCCCAGGTCGCCCAACGTGGCCAGGTCGAAGCAACGCAGATGACCGAAGGCCGCTGTCGGTTCCTTTTCGAACGGCACTGCGACAATCGCCCGATGAACGCAGACTCGCACCAGTTCGTCGACAGTACGCATCGCCTCGGCCACGTCGAGGTGCTCAAGTAGGTGGATCGACGTGGCGGTGGCGAATGCGCCTGAGCGGCACGGTAGCCGTGTCGCGTCCCCAACAATGGTCTGAACGCTCGTCGCGCGGCGTCGGGCCATTGTGGCGAGCAAGGCCATCGCCCGGCGGTCGGTGTCAACCGCGGTGACGTGATAGCCCCGCGCGGCGAGCATGAGAGGCCAGAAGCCCAAACAGCTCGCCACGTCCAGCACGCTGCGACCGCGAACCAACTGCGCCGCGTAGCGATAGACAGATGCGAACACCTCCACCTGGTCGCTGCGGATGAGACCGGTCCCCTCTCCTTTCGCGAAGAGACGCGCCAGTGTGCGGGCGTAGAAGCCCGACCACGCCACTGCCGGATCGTCGTCGGTGCTCAAAACGATCGCGGTGATCACGTCGGCAAGTCGATCGGGGGTGGCGACGACGAGAGTCTCGCACAGCTCGTCAGCAACCAACTGGGCGAGACTGTTGTCGATCTGGCCAAGGGGCAGGTCATACGTCACGGTCGCGCGCCCGTCTTCCCAGGTCAGCGTGAAGTGCTCGGTGCGCAACACGGACATCGACCGTGGAACGGCTCGTGCTTCGTGTCGTGGGAACGCGCGGACCCAGCCGGAAGTACCGGGGAACCAATCCCGCGGCGAGACGTCCTGGACCACGTTCGCCGGCACCGGCGTGTCAGCGGATGCTGGCATCTGCACGGCCGCGGGCCATCCGGTCCAGCGACGTGAGATCGGGCACCACCTCGACGCGGCTGCAGAGCGGCTCGTACAAGGACATGTCCGATCCGGCAAGCACCCACGAGTACCGCGACTCCGGTGTCAACCAGATCACCTCCCGCGCGCGCCGAGCGAGGTCGGCCAGCGCCTCCGGTCGCGGATCGTGTCCGTTTCCGCGACCGTCCCCGAGCAGAAGCACCGTGGTGCGGCGGTTGACCTCTCCACCGAACTGCTCGACGAAATGCGACAGCGCATTTCCGTAGTCGGAGTTTGCGTCGACATCGAGTACGTCGCCGCCCAGCACCAGCCCGAGAGCGTCTTCGACTGAATGCTCCGTGAACAGGTCGGTGACTTCGACGATGTCGTCGACGAAAGCGAAGGTGCGCACCCGCGGCACGAGGCGCTGCAGTCCGTGCACCAACTGCAACGTGAACCGGGTGCTTGCACGCACCGACAAGCTCACATCGGCCAGGATGACGAGCCGGGGGCGGTCCTCGGCCCGCACAACCGATACCGGGCGGAACGGGACCCCGTCGTAACGCATGCTCTGGCGCATCGTGCGCGCCGAGTCGATCCGTCCCCGCGTGCCGACCCGATGCCGATGAGTCAGCGCGCCACTCATCGAATGTACGAGCCGGCGCAGCGTCTCTTCGAGCCGGCTGCGGTCGGCCTCGGACACAGGTGACACGGCCTGCTGGCGCGCCGGCCCGATCTCGATGATCTTCCCCTGGAGGGCAGCGAAGGCGGCGAGGTGACGCCGCAACATCTCGGGAAGGTTCTCCAGAATGCCTGCGACCTGAGCGCGAAGCGTGGACAGCACTTCGGCCGGCAGTTCGTCCTCGTCGGCAGCCAACCACTGCATCAGCGCCGATTCCTCGGCGATGGACAGGTTCGTGTCCAGCAGCGTGCCCCTGGCAGCCGACAACTCGTGCGGCATCGACGCTCCGTGCAGGTGACTGGTCTCGACCTGTGCGCGCGGTGCCGTCGAGTCCGATGTCGGTTGATCTGCGGAGAGCACCATTTCGTCGCTCAGGGCCGCGAGATCGACCTTATTCGCCTCTTGGTGGAGGTTGTACTGCTCGGCCATGTCCTTGGCGTCGAAGAACTCCCGGATGTCCTTCGGTTTGTCGTGACTGTGCCCGAAGTCCGGGGTTTGCGACGGCTCCTCCGAGAGCGTGAAGCGGTCCATTTCGCCCTCGTCCCTCAGATCGTCGTGGGCGTGCGAATGCTCGTCGCCGCTGGACGTCCACACCGGGCGCATGGAGAAGAAGGCGTCGAACACGGCGTCGAACGACTCGCGGTCCCGTCGGTCCTTGATGAGGGTTACCAGCAGAGCTTCGCGCAGGGTTCCGCGGTCGGCGATGATGCCCGGCTGGGCCGCTGCCGATGCGGCGTCGAGCACCTCGGCCACGGAGATGCGGATCCCGGCCAGTCGCAGATAGCGGGCGAAGCGATGAATCGTTTCCTGCATGGTGCCAACCGCCCTCCGCTGCCCGCCTTGGCCGTCCTCCTCCGGCTTCCTACAGGGCTCGACGGCGTCCGAGGCCCGATGCGAACGAACGCTTGCCCTGGTCACTGGAGACTCTGTTGCTGGAGGCCGGGACCAGCGCTTGATCCTCTGCGTACGGGGGGGTGCCGTAGTGGCCGGGCCCGTGGCGCCCGGGTTTGTCCATCGCAGCTCGTCGCTCCGATCCGATGTCTTCCTCGTGGTCGTGCGGGGTCTCGCTGTTGGCGTGCGTGTGCGTCCGGCCATCGTGCGAGTGGTCATGGTCGTGCAGTTTTCCCGGGACCGTGGCGTTGGGGTCGAGCAGGCGCGGCAGCGCAGCGACCGCACGTGCGTGGTCCCGTTCGTACTTCACGACGACCGAAACAGTCTCGGCGAGCAGCCCTGCGTCGAGCTCGGTGGTGCCCAACACGGCCAAGGTGCGCGCCCAGTCGATCGTTTCCGAGATGCTTGGCGCCTTGCGCAGTTCGAGCGCGCGCAACTCACGCACGACCTGCACCAGTTGAGCCGAGAGCGCGTCGCCGAGCCCGGTGTCCTTGCTACGCAGGATCTCCAGCTCGCGATCCGCCTCGGGATAGTCCAGGAAAAGATGGAGACAACGCCGCTTGAGCGCGGCCGAAAGGTCCCGAGTGTTGTTGGAGGTCAGAATGACGAAGGGGTGCTGGTGGGATGTGAACGTGCCGATCTCGGGTACCGAAATCTGGAATTCACCCAGCGCCTCGAGCAGCACCGCCTCGAGCGCCTCATCGGCCCGATCGATTTCGTCGATCAGCAGTACGGCCGGTTCCTCGCTGCGGATCGCGTCCAACAGCGGCCGGGGCGAGAGGAACCGCTCCGAGAAGAAAACCGACTCGTGTTCGGCCACTTTTGTCACCGCAGATTCCAGGTCTGCGGCCGCGGCGACGATCTCGCCAATCTTGTCGCGCAGCAGCTGCGTGTACAGCAACTGCTTGCCGTAGTCCCAGTCGTAGAGGGCTTTCGTTTCGTCCTGGCCTTCGTAACATTGAAGGCGAATCAGCCTGCGGCCGGTAATCCTGCTGACCGCCTTCGCGAGCTCGGTCTTGCCCACCCCTGCCGGCCCCTCCACCAGAACGGGCCGGTCGAGCTGCATCATCAAAAAGGTTGTGGTAGCCACCCTCCGGTCGGGGACGTAGCCATGCTCGGCTAATGCGGAGCTGACCTCGTCGACGGTTGCGAAGGTGGTCACGGTTCTCCTTGACTCCTCCCGAGCCGGCAGTGGCTTGATGCCCGCCCGGGACGTGGGGATGGCTAGCTGAGCAGGTCGTCCAGGTCCCCGGTCATGCAGTGCTCGATGACCGGGCGCACGGTCTCGAACGTGCACTCCTTCGCATTACCCGGCGTGCAGGCGTCGCCGAGCACGTGATTGGTGATGCGGTCGATGTCTGCCTTGTCGCCCTTGATGACGGGGGCGTTCTTGTAGTATTCCGTCGGGCCCTGACCGAGCCGGTTCTTGGAGTAGCTCCCTTGGTTGACGTCGACGAACCGTTCCGGGATACCCACATCGCGCAGCAGCCGGATCCCGGCCGCCAACGCGGCCTCGGCGCCCTGCACGTCCGTCATGCCATGTGTGTCAACGCCCATCGCCTCGGCGATTTCGGCGAATCGCTTGTAGTGCGTGGGCATGTTGAACGCCCATACCCGCGGCAGTGCGATCGCGTTATTCAGGCCGTGGTGGGTGTCGTAAAAGGCGCTGATCGCGTGCGAGGTCGAGTGGATGATGCCCAGTCCACCCGAGTTGAACGCCTGGGCCGCGATGTACTGGGCGTACATCATGCCTTCGCGGCCGGGCAGATCAGTCCCGTTCCACGTGGCCTGGCGCAGGTTCTCGGCAGTCAGTTTGATCGCGTAGATGGCGTTGCCAAGAGAGGGCGCGAAGTTGAGCCGCGAGACGTAGGGCTCGCTGGCGTGCGCGAGCACATCGAAGCCACATTGCGCGGTGTAGTCGAGTGGACACGTGTAGTACACGGTCGGGTCATCGATCGCGAGCGTCGCCACCGACGCGTCATCGAAAGCCACGTACTTGTGGGGGTTCTTCGGGTCGGTTGTCGTGTCGGTGATCACATACGCCCAAGAGGTCTCGGATCCGGTGCCTGCCGTCGTCGAGATGGCGATATGAGGCGGGTTCCTCGGATTTTCGCTCTTGTTGAAGCCTTCGAAATCATTGACATTTCGGCCGTCGTGCGCGACCGAAATGCGGGCGCCCTTGCAAGCATCGTGGCTGGAGCCGCCGCCGATGGAGATGAAGCTGTCGCACTTCTCGGCCTGGTATAGCGCCACGGAGTCCATGACGTTATAGTCCTTGGGGTTGGACTCGATCTTATCGTAAAGCACCGCGTCGATTCCGTGATACTTCAGGGATCCCATCAATTGCTCGACCAGGCCCGATCCACGTAGTCCGGACGTCATGACCAGTGGCCTTTTGAAACCGAGTTTGTTAGCCTCGGGGCCGACCAGCTCAAACGCGCCGGGGCCCAACATCGCGCGGGGGAACGGGTGGAACTCCTTGATCGGGAACGGCTTGAGTAGTTCTTCGACCTTCATGCGCGGTTCTCCTCTCGACGCCAGGCGAGGGCGGCCGGCGCGGGTGTCGGTATCTCCGGGCGCAGACGGTTGGCGCAAGGAGTCGACAGTTGACGCTAGACCGCTCGAGCGGCAAGGGGAACCCTTCTGCACGGAGACCGTCCGTTCGAAGCCAAGACCCTGCTGACCGACCAGGCCCGTGTCCGGACTGTCGATGGGTGCCCTGCCTCCTCCCTTCTCCCCAACGTTTCACCGCACCCGACCCGGTGGCCTCCTGCCCACTCCCCGCGGAGGTATCTGCGTGACAGACATCGCAACTTGGATCGAGTCCCTCCCGTTCATGAGTCGATGACCGTGGGCTCACCGCCCGCGGCGTCGCCGGACGATGCAGACCCTGCGGGTGGAGGAAGGCCTGGTTGAAGAGGTTTCCATTGGCGGTCTGTGCGGCGTCTATTGACATCGGCCGCCGGCATGGCAGACGATGCGGTGCTACGCGGTTTCGCCCTCTGATCGCGCGTGGCGGCGGAATGCCTTAGGTCGCGGTGAGGCCGCCTCCGTGGTCCGCAGTCTCGCCGAGCAACCCACTGCCCGGCCTGCGTGTACGGCCGTTGGCGTCGACACCGCCGAGATGGTGGTGTTCGGGCGTGCCCTTTGAACGCAGGCCGTTTCAAGTCAT
>JADGPH010000183.1 GCA_017882555.1 Thermoleophilia bacterium | reverse complement strand
CGTCCATCCTGGCCGTGTGGAACTGGGCGCCGGGCAGTTGCCGCCCGCGCCTCTGAGTCGCCTGTCGGCAGGACGGGCACGCAGAATACGCTCGGGAGCTGTGCCGCTGCCTCCCGGGTGCTGTGAGCGTACGCCCGACAGCAGCTCCGGAGGCAGCGGAGACCGGCGCTGGGTCCCTGCCAGATCTCGGCGGGTCAGCTAGCGGCTGTACACCGCACGCAATGTGGCGCGAGCGATCACATGGAAGACGGTGTTGAAACCCACCACCGCCGGCGTCGCGCTCGCGTCCGGGCCGAGCTTGTCCGTGTCGAGGGCGTGAACGGCGAAGACATACCGATGTGGGCGATCTCCCTCGGGCGGGGCTGCTCCGCCATAGCCGATGGAGCCGTAGTCGTTGCGGACCTGAAAGGCCCCGCCCGGCAATCCGGACCCGTCCGCGGCACCGGCTCCGCGGGGCAGTTCGGTGACCGACGCCGGGACGTCAACGGCCAACCAGTGCCAAAAGCCGCTTCCGGTCGGGGCGTCCGGATCGAAGCAGGTCACCAGGAAGCCGCGGGTCTCCGCGGGGGCGCCCGACCACCGCAGGTGCGGCGACACGTTCCCGCCGCCTGCGCTGTCGTGCACAAAGGTCAAGGCAAGCACCTGTCCGTCGGCCACGTCGTCGCTCTCCAGCGTAAAGGCGGGCACAACGGGAAGGATGTCGTATGGATCCGGGGCCAACGCGCGCTCAAGTGACATTGAATGACTCCTTCGCAAGGGGATGAGGAGGCGGCCGTGCGGTCGTCGGGGTTGATCCTTTCACAGCGCGACACGCCGACGCTAGTTCCGGCGGTCATGGATCCCCCGTGGTGGGTGGGCTCGTCGCCCGAGCGGGGGATTGGCTCGAAGGCAGATATCGCCGTCGAACGCAAAGCTCGTCAGGCGGCGGGGCGGCGCGCGCTGATATTCAGCCGCCAATGGTCGAGCGTTAGGGGCGGCTGGTCCGCGGCCATGCGCGCGATCACACCATCAAGCAGATGCTGCTGGGCGGGCTCGGGCCCAAGCAGATGGAGGTGACTGCGCAGGATGATCGTCGTCAGATGGGCGCGGAGATGGGCCGTATCGGCGAACGGAACCGGCGCTGGCGTGACCGACGTCTCGATGTCGCAAAAGCCGACGCTGCGTAGTCGTGCTGCGGTCGTGTCCGCATCGGCGTTATTCCATGGACCGTCCCATCCCACCAGGGGCGCGAGCAGCGGGTCATTCGCCGCCACGGCCGCAATGTGGGCACGCACCGTCACGAGGTTGGGGCCGCCGCCGCATTGGGCGATCAATCGCCCTCCGGGGACGAGCGCTCGGTACATACACCCGAACAGCGTGCGGTGGTCGGCAACGTGGTGGAACACGGCGTTGCTGAAGATGGCATCGACGGCGCTGTCCAACTCGAGCGATGACAGATCGGCGGTGAGCACCCGGATGCGGGGGCCAAATCGCGGCTCAAGGCGCTCGCGGGTCAACGCCGTCATCTGGCGTGAGGCGTCGACGGCGATGACGCGTCCACGTGGAAGGCGCTCCAACAGTTCGGCGGTGAGGCCGCCCGCCCCGCAGCCCGCGTCCAACACTGTCTCATCGCCACGCAGGGGCAATCGATCGAGCACCGCGCGTCCCCACGTGCGCTGAGGATCAGCCAAGACGTCATAGGCTGCGGCGTCCCACTCGCGATCGCTGATCGAGTTCACAGCGCCGTCAGCCCCGGGCCGTTCGTCGACGCGGCGCGTGCATCGGTCGTTGTCGTGCGCCCGCCTGGCCGCACTATCGCTCCGGTCCGCCCCGCCCACACCGACCGATTGATCATCGAGGAGAAGGGCCTACGCGAGACGTCGATCACGCCGCATAGCTTAGGACTTCCCAATGGATCGGGCGAGCCGCGCGGGGCGACACATCGCCGCGGCAGAGCAATGCGCGCACCCCCGCGCAATACATCGCCCATGCCGGACCACCCCCTCTGGACGGGGACACGACCCATCTTCGTACTGGAAGGCACGGGTCTTCCCGCACCGTGCCTGCGCGGCAGGGGCGCCATCTGGCATCACAAGGAGCAAGGTCGATGAACCCGGAGTTACTGACGGTCGGCGAGGTCGCCGCGATCTTCCGCTGCCACCACGAAACCGTCCGCAAGATGATCGCGAACAAGCAGCTGGCGGCAATCAAGTTCGGCAACCGCTGGCTGATCGACGCGCATCAACTCCCGCGTCCAAACGTCGTCGGAGCCGATGAACTGATGCACGCCAACACCTAAGCGTCAGGGTTCAACGGGTGGTCCATCGACTGCGGATCACCCGTTGGACGGCACGGCGACCTCGAGACGCCCCAGGCCCGATCCAGCATGCGCGACCCGCCACTAGCCGGTCGACCCCGAATCCGCGAGGGTTCCTCTCACGGCCCGGTAGTTGAGGGATTCAGACCGGAACGACGATGTGCCCAACGACGGCCCATCGGCCTTCCGAGCCACGCAACAGGGGGCACACATGCAAGCGATCGAAGCCATCCGGAAACGACGTGCCGTGCGCACGTACACCGATCACCCGGTCGATGACGCCACGATTGACCAACTTCTGCGTGTCGCGCTCCTCGCCCCGACCGGAAGCGGGTCCCAGGCCTGGAGCGTCATGGTCGTCCGCGATGCCGCTCGCCGACGGAGCATTGCCGACCTAGTCATCGAGGGCGCGGGTCACTACTTCGCCGTCATGCGGCCGCCCGCCCCGGGCGCGACCCCCGAGGCACATGCCCAATGGGCCCACGAGTACGCCGAGGCGATCCTGGCCAGTTACCGCGTGGCTCCGGTGTGGATCCTGGGACTGCTCGTCCCACGCAATAACTACCCCGAATCGATGCGTGAGGGCGGACACATCGACGATCTCCTCTCGCTGGGTTTCGCGATGGAGAATCTATTTGTCGCCGCACGCGCGATCGGCCTCGGGACGGTGCCGACGACCGCGTTTCAGCGCTTCGAGAAAGACCGCCTCCGCACAATCGTCGGTCTGCCTGCGGATGTCGATCCTGCCATCATCACGCCGCTCGGTACCCCACCCGCGTTCCCGGAAGGGCTGCCGCCTGCGATCAAGAAGATGCGCCGCCCCTGGCGGACGCTCGTCCACGACGACACGTGGGGCAACACCCGCGACTCATAGCCCATCGCGCGGAGCGTCGAACCCGCGCCGCGCCTGGTCGATACGGCGCCGATCTCGCTTCGTGGGGCGCGCCCCGAGATCGGCGCCGGGGACCGGGGCAATCCGGCGCTCGGCCCGTTGGCGGTCCCGGCGCTCACGGCTCTCCGGGGTCTCGTCATAGAGCTCCCGTGCCCGCGTGGCGGTACCCCGCCGCTCCTCGACGTCCTGCACCACGACGGTCCAGTGCTGGTCCGCAATGGTGAGGTCCACCACGTCGCCGGGGCCGACCTCCTTGGCTGCTTTCGCTCGCGCCTGATTGATCTGGACGTGTCCGGCCTGGACGGCCTCCGCCGCCAGCGAGCGCGTCTTGAAAAAACGGGCAGCCCACAGCCATCGGTCGATCCGTATGCGTGATGCAGCGACTGGCACGCAACCATGATCCCACGGCCGGCCGTCGACGTCCGTGGGTGTGTCCGGCACCATGGGTGCCTGCCGCCCGGCAACGATTAAGGCATCCGCGCCCCGAGTCGATACAGGGAGTGTGAAACGAATCCTTGGTGTTCTGGTCGGGCTGGTGTGCGCGACGGCAATGGTCACACCGGCCGTTGGTGCCTCGCTGAATCCGGCGATCAACGATCCGGGATATGCCTGGGCGCTCGGCCCG
>JADGPH010000027.1 GCA_017882555.1 Thermoleophilia bacterium | reverse complement strand
GGGTCCGCGAAGGTACCGGCACGGTCGCCGTAGAACTCGTCTTGGACCGCCCGCACGACCTCTGCGCCGGCCATGATCGCGACCGCGAACACTTGGTCGACGTCCGCGACGTAGACGTGCAGCGTGACCGGGGTACCACCGACGCTCTTCGGGCCGAGTACGTCCATGTGCGGGAGCTCATCGGCGACCATGATCAGCGAATCACCGATCTGCAATTCAGAGTGGCCAATCTTTCCGTCGGGCGTGAGCATCCGTCCGCCGCGCTCGGTCGCACCCAGCACCTTCGTGTAGAAGGCGATCGCTGCGGCACCGTCGTCGACGTAGAGGTACGGACAGACCCTCGGGTAGTTGTCGGGAATACGCGATGTTGCCTGCACTGGACCCTCCTTGGATCGCGTCGTCATCTCCGACAGTAGGCCCACCACTAGGATTCTGGCAAGGTGTCTGCGTCACACACAGGTCGCGGTCAGCGCTCACCCCAGCAGCCACCGGCGTGAATGCGGTCGCCGACGGATCGTGGTGCGAACCGCGACGCCGCGTCGAACGTGCGAGCCGGGTCAATTCCAATCGTCCCGCCGTCGCTATACGCCGAGACATTCAGCCGTCCAAGGCCGGAGAGGTGCAGGCCGGCTTTGGGGCGGGCCGACCCGGACCTCTGCCGTCGGTCGTTGGCGGTCGCGCCGGTACGTCTGTTCCACCCAGCATCGCGGTCGTCCGGAGGCGTTGACGTTGACGTCCTGAAGGAACCGGGCGATGGTCAGGGGGGCCGGGAGGCGGTGAAGGTGAAGAAGTGGTCGCCCGCCCCGGACCGATCTGCTCGGTCCGCGCGCGCGATTGCGCAGCGCGAGGACCTCACGTGCGGGGCCGTGGGTTGGGACGCACTCCAACGATGATTGCGCCAAGCTTGGGGGCGGGGACACCGGTATTCTTCCGGAGATCCCGCCCCCAAGCTTGGCGGGTGGACCCGCCCTAGTCGGAGTCGTACTTGAACGAAACGCTGAGGCGTACCCGGAATGCTTCGGGCAGACCGTCCTCACCGATTGTGACGTCCTGCTTGATGACCTCCGCGACACGTAGATCGCGAAGGGTCTTGCTGGCAGTGACAATCGCCGTCTGCGCGGCGTCTTCCCACGAGTCGCTGCTGGTACCAACGAGCTCGATGACCTTGTAGACGCTTCCCATAGCCACCCCCTGTTCCGGATGTGCCCTTCCGGGCTCTGCGTAACAAATAGCACGAAGTCGGTGACCGGGCACCGCCCAAAGAGTCAGAGATGTCTGCCGTCGACGGCACCTCCCCGGCCGACCACGTCTCGCGAGAAGCGCCCGACCATTCCGGCGTGCCCGAATGGCGCGTTGTGGTTCGCGCGCCATTCTGCGGGGACCAGAGACGTCAGTGGCGGTCAGAGGGTGGCCGGATCGATCGCCCGCGCCCGTTGGACCACCCGTGGTGCGGTTTCGAGGAATCCCTGGATGGCGTCGAGGTCGAGCGGTCGGGCGAGCAAGAACCCTTGGCCGAAGTCGCACTGCTCGCGCTGGAGGTTGCGCAGCTGGGCTGGTTCCTCGATGCCCTCGCCGAGGGTCTCGATGCTGAGGGTCTTGCCGAGTTGCACGAGCGTGTGGATGAGGGCTGCGGAGTCCCGTGATGAGGAGACTCCAGAGATGAATGAGCGGTCGATCTTGAGAGCGTCGACGGGGAGCTTGCGGAGGTAGGCCAGGGAGCTGTAGCCGGTACCGAAGTCGTCAATCGCGATGCGTACCCCGAGCTCCTTGATCGCGGCGAGCTTCTCGCTGGCGGCGTCGATGTCGTTCATCAGGACGGTCTCGGTGACCTCGAGCGTCAGGGACTCGGGGTTGAGACCGCTGGTGTCGAGGGCATCGCGGACATCATCGATGAGGCAGTCGTCGTCGAGCTGGCGGCCGGAAACATTGACGGCGATCCCGGTCGGGAAGCCCCGGCGGTGCCAGTTCGCTGCTTGGCGGCATGCCTCCCGAAGCACCCAACGGCCGAGTGGGATGATCAGGCCGGATGCTTCGGCAAGCGGGATGAATCGGTCTGGCTCGAGAACCCCCTGGGACGGATGGCGCCAGCGCACGAGGGCCTCGACGCCAACCACGGACTCTGTTTGCAGATCGAACGTCGGCTGGTAGAGGAGAAAGAACTGCTGCTCGTCGAGCGCGTCGCGGAGATCCATCTCGAGGCGGAGATAGGCTTCGGCCGACGCCTGCATCTCCGGCTCGAAGAGCACGTAGCGGTTCCGGCCGGATTCCTTTGCCCGGTACAACGCGATGTCGGCGTCGCGCAACAGGTCGTCCGCTGTGGGTTGAGGTCCGACTGCGATGCCGATGCTCGCGGTGATCGAGATCGACCTGTCGCTTGACCCGATCAGGTCGATCGGTTGGCGCAACACTGCCAGCACGCGCTCGGCGACGAACTCGGGCGCGACGGTCACGGGGGCCGGTTCAAGCAGGATCACGAACTCATCGCCGCTCAGCCGGCCAACGGTGTCACCCTCTCGGACCACACTCGTGAGTCG
>JADGPH010000026.1 GCA_017882555.1 Thermoleophilia bacterium | reverse complement strand
TAGTGCTCGCCATACCCGGTGATATCGCCGATGCTGTTGATCTGCCACCCCACCCGTCGGATTGGCAGCCAACCGTTCTTGATTGCGGTCGGCACTCGACGGGGTACACCAGCCGGAACACCCCAATAGTCGAAGGGAATCACGTGGGCCACCAGTCCTAGTTCAAACGCCTTCGCCGATCGGTTGAGGAGGTGGCTTTGCAGAGCGAGGTTTCGCAATAGCTTGATCTGATCCAATGGGGTGGTGCGCGTGTACCCCCACGCGCCTCTGGGGTCGAAGGTTGTTTGGGTCAGACCTACGCGACGCAGAAACCGATTGACCCCATGGCTTCCGCCGTCTTCGTTCCAGAGCGCCGTGGCGTCATTGTTGTCGCTGGCCTCGATCATCCCGGCGGCAATGTGCCGCTCTGTGGTGGTCAGCGATCGACCGGCGATCTGCTTTTGGTGCAGTAGCGTCGCCAGGATAGATACCTTGATGATGCTGGCGGTGTCCTCACGCACCCCGGGCCGGTAGACGAACATCTGGCCGGTGGTCAGATCGTCGACTGCGGCGGTGATGTTGCCTCTGCGGTGGCCGAGGTATCGCGTCATCGAGGGTGAGCGAAATGGTCCGAGTGACGTCGACGACGGCCTCGCCGAGGTCGTGGCGGTCGTGCCCACAAGCGCGAGGAAGGAGCCCACCGCGCATGCGGCGATACGGGCGCGCCAGGTCACCGATCGCGTGCGCAGCCGGCCACTGACGTCATCTCAATCGCCTCCGGGTGACTCGACCTAGGGCGATGTTACGAAGAGCTTTACGCCGCGAAAAGTGCGCGATGAGTGGCGAGCTCGTGATCAGCCGCATCGGCAGGACGCTCTGCCAGAGCAAGGGGTGTCGCGTGACGCCGGCGACGGGCGAGCTCTCCGGGGTGGCAGCCGTGACGTGTCGGCGGGGACCGACGCGCACACAGACAAGCGCCCGAGGTCGCCAGTCCCCGATGGCGTGAGGTGGTCTACGCCGTGACGGAGGTATCGACCTGCGATGTCGGAGCAGCCGGAGTGGTCGAGACGATGCGCCAACGGCCAGTGCCGCGGCCGGACACCAGCAAGGCGGTCACGACGCCCACGAGGGCGGTTGCTGCGCTCAGCCAGAAGGCCAACACAAATCCATGTTCTGTGGGGATCTGGGTGCCCCTGTGGAGGTTCCCCGCGAGCAGCACCGCGGCGACCTGAGCGCCGATGACCCCACCGACGGTCCGCACGACGTTGTTCATACCGGTCGCGACGCCCGTCTCCGAGGGTGCCACGGCGCCGACGATCAGGCGGGGCATCGACGCAAAGGCGAAGCCGATGCCGCACCCACAGACGACAAATGACATCGAGACGGCCAATGCAGTGCCATGCCAGAGCGCAATCCCGGCGGCGCCGATGGCGAACAACATCATGCCGAGGGCCAGTGGGATCCGCGCTCCGATGCGCCGACCGAGCATTCCGCCCACGGGTCCGGTGACGATCATGGCGCTGCTGCACGGGATGATCCACAGGCCTGCGACCAGCACCGTGGTGCCGAAACCATAGGCGGCGAGGTGCTGAAACTCGTGTGGCAGGCCGTTGGGGAGTTGGAAGAAGGTCGGCAAGAGCACCCAGGTCGCATAGAGCGAGAAGCCGGAGATCATCGCGGTCAGGTTGGTAAACAGGACAGCCCGGCGGGCCAGCATCCGCAGATCGACCATCGGTTGTGCGACTTTGGCTTCCACGACCCCCCAAGCCAACAGCAGTACCGTCGCCGAAACGAACAGGCCGACGACGAGGGCCGATGTCCAGCCCATTGGTGGCCCTTCGGTGAGTGCCACAAGAAGTGCGATGAGACCGCCAGAAAGCAGTACCGCACCGCTGATGTCGGGTCGTGAGGGGGTCCGAATTGGCGACTCGGGAATGAACTGCCACACCAGCACGAGGGCCACCAAGCCGATGATGGCCGAGACGACAAACAGCCAGCGCCAGTTCAGGTTATCGACAACCAGGCCCGCAGTGACGATGCCCAGCCCACCACCGACGCCGAGTGTCGCCGAGACGGTGCCCATGGTGACGCTCCACTTGTCCTCGGGAAACTCGTCGCGAATGATCGCGTAGGCCAGTGGGAATACCGCAGCACCCACGCCCTGCATTCCGCGGAACATGATCAGTGACGCCACATTCCATGAGACCAGGCATCCGATAGAGCCGAGCAGGAATGAGGCCAGCGCCACCAACATCATCTTGACCTTGCCGTATTGATCGCCCATCCGGCCGATGATCGGCGTGGCGACCGACCCGGTCAGTAGATAGATCGTCACGGTCCAGGTGATCCACTGTTCGGAGGTGTGCAGGTCGTGCTGCAAGACCGGGAGCGCAGGGATCAGGAGGGTTTGCATCAGGGCAAACGCCAGCGAGCTGACGATCAGTCCCGCCATGGTGAGTCTGAGATTGCCTCGGCTGGCTATGGCGTCGCTCCGGTCTCGGGAAGTCCATCGAGTACTCGGCCCAGTAGATTGGCCAGGGTCTGACGTTCGTCGTTGCTGAGAGTGGCAAAGGCGCGCGCCTCCAGATCGGAGACGGCATCTCGACCGGCCTCGGCGGCCACACGGCCTTCTGGGGTGATGCGGACACGGATCACGCGTCGGTCGGAAAGATCGCGTTCTCGGGCGACGAGGCCCTCGCGTTCCAGCCGGTCGATCATCCGGCACATGCTGGGGGATTCGACGCGTTGGCGTCGCGCGAGCTCGGCTTGGCTGATCCCGTCGTCGTCGGCAAGGCGCAGCAGGGCACCCAGGGCGGGCGCTCCGCCGGCTTGGGTGTCGAGGCGTGCATCGGCCATTGTGCGCACGAGTCGGCCAGCGACAACCAGCCGCCAACTCAACAGCGCATCGACGGTCGTGGGATCGAGGGTAGGCGTCGTGCTCATGAGCATCCGATCAGACTCGGTAGGAACATCATGATAAGCATACAAATGAACTCGGTCACCTGGCGGGGTGTAACTTTCCGGACGTGAACTTCGAGTTGCTTGCCGAACTTTGCCGCACCCCGGGTGCACCCGGGCATGAGGAGCAGATTCGGGCCGTCGTCGAGCGCGAACTGGCCCCGCTTGTCGACGAGGTGTGGACCGACCCTTTGGGGAACTTCGTGGCGCGACGGGCGGGCTCGGGCCCGCGGCTGATGTTGTGCGCACACATGGACGAGATCTCCTTCATGGTGCAGCACATCGAAGACTCCGGTTTTCTCCGCGTGCTGGCATTGGGGGGGTTCGACGCCAAGACATTGACCGCGCAACGGGTGATCGTGCACGGACGCGAGGACTTGCTTGGCGTCATGGGTACGACGGCGGTGCACCTGATGAGCGACGAAGATCGCAAGCGGCCACCCAAGCTTGAAGACTTCTACGTCGATGTCGGATTGCCAGTGGAGCGCGTTCGCGATTTGGTGCGTCCAGGCGACGTTGTGACCCGCGAGCGTGAGCTGGCGCGGCTGGGTGATCTTGTCACCAGCAAGAGCCTTGACAACCGTGCAGGGCTCTACGTGATGATCGAGGCCATGCGCGCGCTGGGTGACCATGTCTGCGAGATCTTTGCGGTCGCCGCCGTGCAAGAAGAGGTCGGACTGCGCGGCGCTCGGGTCGCTGCATCGCGGATTCGTCCGGATGTCGCGCTGGCGATGGATATCACCCTTGCCAACGACGGCCCGGGAACCTCCGCCCATCAGCACGTGAGCACGGTCGGGGCGGGAGCGGCGATCAAGGTCTACGACACCAGCGTGATTGTGCCGGCCAATGTTGTGGATCACCTGATCCGCGTCGCGACTGAGCGCGGCATCGACCATCAGCTGGAGATCATGCCCCGCGGTGGCACCGATACCCGAGAGCTGCAGCTCTCGGGTATCGGTGCCGTGGCGGGTTGTGTGTCGATTCCGACGCGCTATGTCCATCAGTCGGTCGAGACGCTGGACCCCAGTGATCTGGATGCGGCGGTGGCACTTGTCGCGGCGTTTTGTGAGACCGCCCAAGTGCTCGCGACCCGAACCTCGCCCTCTCCGGACCCTGCCCCGGAACGGTGAGAACGGGCATCGTGGCAGACCCCCGCTAGACTGACTCTTCGTGCGGCGCATCCTTGTCCTTGGCTCAACTGGCTCGATTGGTGTTCAGGCGCTCGAGGTCATCGACGGGTGCCCGGATCTGATCGCCTGCGGCCTTGCCTGCGGAACGCGGCTTCTCGAGATGGAAGCCCAGGCCGCGCGGCATGGGATCACGCACACGGTCTGTGCTGCAGGGGGCGGCACCGTTGCCGCGAGCCTCGATCTCGCAGACCTGATCGAGATCTCGGAGCCAGACCTGGTGCTGAACGGTCTCGTCGGCGCGGCGGGCCTGGAGCCCACCCTGGCAGCCCTTGGACGCGGCATCCCGGTTGCGCTGGCGAACAAAGAGACGCTCGTGGTTGGCGGTGAGATTGTCGCCCGGGTGCGCGCGGACACCGGGGCGATGCTCATCCCCGTGGATTCCGAGCACTCGGCAGTGTTTCAGTTGCTTGCCAGCGTGCCGAGAGACCGGGTAGCCGCCGTTGTGCTGACGGCCTCAGGCGGGCCATTTCGGGGGCGGACCGCCGCAGAGCTCGCTGATGTGCGTGCAGCCGATGCATTGGCGCATCCCACGTGGACGATGGGGGCGAAGATTACGATCGATTCGGCGACGCTCATGAACAAGGGGCTCGAAGTCATCGAGGCGCATCACTTGTTTGGCACG
>JADGPH010000182.1 GCA_017882555.1 Thermoleophilia bacterium | reverse complement strand
CCCGGCCGGTCGAGGGCGGATCTCATCGTCGTCGGCGTGCCGGACTGGAGTATCCTCGCGACCGATGAGCGCACTGGACAATTCTGCGTTGCGGTTGTGTGCGATCGTTTTGGCGATCGTGACGATTATCCCCGCGGCGTGGCTGAGCCTGCGGCACATGTTGGAGTTGCGGGATCCCGAGGCTCCGCCCCGCGCACGAGCACTCGAGGCGGTGTGGTCGATCGCGCCCCTGATTGGCCTGATCGCGCTGTTGGTACTGGCCGGACTTCAATGAGCACCGACGTCTTGCACACGACGCCGACCTCGACGCGGTTCGGTGCGATTGTGGTCGAGTACATCAAGCTCACCAAGCCGCGCGTGATCTCACTGTTGCTCGTGACGACCGCTGCGGCGATGTTCACGGCCGCCCACGGTGCGCCCAACGGATGGCTTGTCCTCTGGACGATGGTCGGTGGTTTCTTAGCGGCGGGCGGCGCCAATGCCATCAACCATTACGTCGATCGCGACATTGATGGACACATGAAACGCACCGACGCGCGCCCAGTGGTCGCGGGCAGCGTGACCCCGCGTCGCGCGCTCGTGTTCGGCCTGGTGTGCGGCGGGGTGGCTGCGGCGGTGCTGGCGCTGGCGGCGAATGAACTCGCGGCGGTACTCGCGGTGATGGGGCTTGCGGTCTACGTCGGGATCTACACGATCTGGCTGAAGCGCACGACGGTCCACAACATCGTCATCGGGGGTGCGGCGGGTGCGTTTCCGCCCTTGGTCGGGTGGGCCGCGGTGACCGGGCACTTGGGGCTCTACGCATGGTTGTTGTTTGCAGTCGTCTTCTATTGGACCCCGCCGCATTTCTGGGCGCTCGCCCTGCTGTTGCAAAACGACTACGCCGCCGCGGGCGTGCCGATGTTGCCGGTCGTCCACGGCGAAGACGCGACCCGTCGGCAGATCTTCTTGTGGACGCTCGTGATGGTCGGGGTGACGGTGCTGCCGTGCGCCGCGGGCCTGGCCGGGTGGACCTACTTCGTCGGGGCCATCGTGCTCAACGCGGTCTTTGTCGCGCTCGCGTTCCGACTCTGGCGCCGCCCCGACCGCGCGATGGCCAAGGCGACCTTCCACTACTCGCTGCTCTATCTTGCGTTGCTGTTCGTGCTGATGGCCATCGACGCCGCGTAGGGGCTGATGCGCGCGTCGTCAGAGCGGACCCGGCGCATGGATGCGCCGATGGCCTTGATTTTGATGACGGTGGTCATCGACCTGATCGGGTTCGGAATCGTCCTGCCGATCTTGCCCCTCTGGGCGCAGCACTTCGGGGCATCGGCGACCCAGATCGGGATCCTGTCGGCGACGTACTCGCTGATGCAGGTGATCTTCGCCCCCATGTGGGGTCGGCTCTCGGACCGGGTGGGCCGTCGGCCGGTGATCCTGGTTACGCTGCTCGGGAGCTGCGTGTCGGCGTTCATGATCGGCATCGCCCACACGCTGGTGATCCTGTTCGTGGCGCGCATTCTCAACGGGATCTCGGGTGCGTCGTATGCCGCCGCCCAGGCCTACGTTGCGGATATCACGACCAACGAGGGTCGTGCGCGGGGGATGGGACTGATCGGCGCAGCGTTTGGCATCGGCTTCATCGTCGGGCCGGCGCTTGGCGCGGGACTCTCGCTCATCAGTCCGGCGACCCCGTTCTTTTTCGCCAGCGGACTCGCCGCACTAAACCTCGTGCTGGCATGGCGCCTGTTGCCAGAATCGCGTAAGCCCGGATCCTTGGTCGCCCCGCTCGGCCGGATGACGACGATGCGGCATGCTCTGACGAGTCGCGAGCTCGCGCCCTTGGTGTGGCTCTCGTTCGTCGCGACGTTTGCCTTCGTGGGGATGGAGGCCACGTTCGCGTTGCTCGGCTCGCACCGCTTCGGGTACGGCCCCGGCACGATGGGAATGCTGTTTGCCTTCGTGGGCGTGGCCGCTGCGCTGGGGCAGGGGGTGCTCGTGGGGCGGCTCGTCGCGCGCTACGGCGAGAGCCAGGTCATGGTCTGGGGGCTGATCGGCACGGCGGTGGGTCTGGCGATTCTGGCCGCCGCCCTCAACGTACTTGTTGTGCTCTTAGCGCTCCTGGTGTTGGGGATCTTCTCGGGCCTGGCGTTCGCCGCGCTGAGCGCGCTGATCTCGCACGCGGCCCCGGTGGACGCCCAGGGTGGCGTGCTCGGCGTCGCGGCATCGACGAGCGGCCTGGCACGGGTTGGGGGGCCGATCGTGGCCGGGGTCCTGTTTGAATTCATCGATCCATCGGCGCCGCTGATTGTCGGCGCGGTGCTGAGCGCGGTCTGCGTGCTGGTCGCGACCCGCAGCGTCTTGCGTCCCGCGGCGGCGTAGGCACGCCCCGCACGCGCGAACGCGCCTGCGAGGCGACGACGCTTTTCGTACCCAGATTCTGGGCGGATGACATCGGATAACCCCACGAGCTCGTCTCAGGCCATTTCCGGGGACCAGGAAAATTGATAGCTTCACGAATGCGATGAAGAACCGTCACATCCTGCCGCTTGCGACGATCATTATCGTTGTCGGAGGCCTGACCGCCGCGGTCATTTTCGCGGTCCCCTGGTTTCCCACCCAGGCGTCCGTCGAAGCGGGCCGGGTCGACCAGCTGACGTGGTTCCTGGTGATTGTCTCGGGGGTCATCTTCACGCTGGTGACGAGCTTTGTCGTCTACTCCGCGTTGGCGTTCCGGACCGCGGACGACGATGAATCCGACGGGCCTCCGACGCACGGCAACACCAAGCTCGAGATCGTCTGGACGGTCATCCCGATCATCCTGCTGGCGGTCGTGGCGGTGTGGTCCGTCGTGGTGGTCAATCGCAACGAGGCCACGGCCAAGACCCAAGACGTCGTGCACGTCAAGGCGTGGCAGTACGCATGGGAGTTCGACTACCCCACCATCGGGGTGTCGTCCGGTGACCTGCACGTTCCCCAAGGGACGCAAGTCCGGCTCAACATGAACTCCTTCGACGTGGTCCACGGCTTCTACGTCCCCCAATTCCGAGTCCAGATGGATGTCGTGCCGGGCATCACGACCCACCTGACCTTCACCCCGAACAAGGTCGGAACGTGGCCCGTGGTCTGTAACGAGCTGTGTGGGGAAGGTCATTCACAGATGCGCGCGCGGGTCATCGTCCAGACGCCGGCCGACTACGCCGCCTGGGCGGCCCAGGCCGCCGCGCAGGTCAAGACGGCAGCAGCAGCCGGCACCCCCATCCCCATGGCGACGCACTAGCCGTGACGGCGCCCACGCGTTCATTGCGATCCCCTAGATCCACTCCGAGATCCTGAGGACATAACCGATGGCCACCCACGCACCCACACACGCACACACCGACCACGGTCACGGGCCGGGGCACCACGCTCCCGCGCGCCCGCTGTCGTACTGGTGGAAGCGCGCGTTCGTCGCGGTCGTGACCGGTGTCCTTTTCGCGCTGGGGCTCGTCTGGTTCTGCCGTTGGGCGTTTGGGTTCACGCCGCTCTGGGAACCGCAGGCCTACTTCACCGCCATCTTTATCTTCGCGGGTATCGGCTTCCTGATTGGTATCGGCTGCTTCGACTGGTGGTGGGACTACCTGCGCGGCCACCGCGTGAGCTACGAAGACCACTCGATGCACGGCGCGACCTCGTGGAAGGACTACTGCCGGCCCAATACCGACCACAAGGTGATCGGGATCCAGTACCTGGTCGTCACGTTCGCGACCTTCGTGATCGCGGGTCTGTTCGCCGAGGCCGTGCGTATCCAGCTGGCGCAGCCGGGGGAGCAGTTCGTCAACGCCCAGACCTACAACGGTCTGTTTAGCGAGCACGCCACCCTGATGATCTTCGGGTTCGTCATCCCCGTATTTGCGGGTCTGGCGAACTACGTCCTGCCGATCATGATCGGCGCCAAGGACATGGCCTTCCCGCGTTTGAACGCGTTGTCCTTTTGGCTTCTGGTCGTCGGCGCGGTGCTCTTGGTCCTCGCGCCCGCATTCGGCGCATTCAGCTCCGGCTGGACCGCGTACCCGCCGCTCGCCCTGCAGGGCACCACCGGCACGACGATGTTCGAGATTGCCGTGCAGTTCGTCGGGGCGTCCTCGATCGCCACCGCGCTGAACTTCATGGTCACCATCGTGACGATGCGCGCCCCGGGTATGACCGTCTGGCGCATGCCGCTGCTGGTGTGGGCCAATATGACGACCTCGGCGCTTGTGGTCTTCGGGACGCCCTTTATCGCCGGTTCGCAGTTCATGTCCTTGTATGACCGCGTCCTGGGTACCAGCTTCTTTAACGCTGCCAACGGCGGCGACGTGGTGATGTACCAGCACGTGTTCTGGTTCTATTCCCATCCCGCCGTCTACATCATGATGCTGCCCGGATTCGGCATCGCGTCCGAAGTCATCGCGACGTTCTCGCGCAAGCCGATCTTCGGGTATCGCGCGATCGCTTTCTCCACGGTGGCAATCGCGATCCTGGGCTTCGGCGTGTGGGCGCACCACATGTTCGTGAGCGGCATGGCCTCCTGGATCCGCATTCCGATGATGATGACCACGATCGTCATCGCGATCCCGACGGGTATCAAGATCTTCTCCTGGCTCGGCACGATGTGGGGTGGCAAGATCCACCTCAAGACCCCCATGCTGTTCGCGATGGGCTTCATCGTGGCCTTCACCGTCGGCGGCCTGTCGGGTGTCTTTCTCGGCAGCGTGCCGGTGGACATCAACGTCCACTCCACGTACTTCATCGTCGCGCACATCCACTATGTGTTGTTTGGCGGCAGCGTGATGACCATCTTCGCCGGAACCTACTACTGGTTCCCGAAGATGACCGGCAGAATGTACAACGAAACCCTCGGCAAATGGCACTTCTGGCTGACCTTCGTCGGGCTGAACCTCACCTTCTTCCCGATGCACTGGTTGGGCACACAGGGCATGCCGCGACGTGTGTCGGACTACGCCCCGCGGTTCGCCAACGTCAACTTCTTTATCAGCATGGCCAGCATCCTGATGGTTCTCGGCACGATCGTGTTCTTCTACAACATGATCACCTCGTGGCACTCGGGACCGCGTGCGCCGTGGAACCCCTGGCGGGGACGCACGATGGAGTGGCTGGTGTCCTCACCACCCAGCCTGTTCAACTTCGACGCCGTCCCGCAGGTGGTCGGTGGCCCGTACCAGTACGGCATTCCCGGTGCCCGCCACGCGATCGTGTTCGCGGGTCCGGAGTTGGGCGGTGGCGAGCTCACCGAGACCGAGAAGCGCCTGATACTCGTCGTCGCCGACCAAGCGGTCGCGTCCCAGGTGCTCATCGATGACGTTCGCAAGCGCAATGCAGAAGGCTTCTGGCGGTTCACCTTTGTCGTGCCGTCGACGACGACCGACCATCGAGCCGCCGAGCGTCGCCTGCAGGTCGCGCTCGCCGTCCTCGCCGAGTCCGGTATCGATGCGAACGGTACGGTTATCGACGCGCCGCCCATGCAGGCGATCGACAAGGTCATGCGCGAGGAGAACGTCCACGAGATCATCCTCACGACGTTCCCGGTCGGTTCGTCGCCGTGGTTGGACCAGGACCTCGTCGACCGCGCCCGCAAGGCGACGCGGGTCGCCGTGACCCACGTCACCATCCGGCCGAACGACGCGCGGGGTGCGGTGGACTCCAAGTCCGTGCAGCGCGTGGCGATCGTCGCCAATGTCGACATCGACAACGCCGGGTTGGCCGCGCTCGTTCAGGCGCGCTCCGACACTCAGCCGTTGACCGCCGTCGTGTTGTGCCCGCTTTCGTTGGATGGACCGGGATGGTCCGACGAGGCCGAGGAAATTCGCACCGAGGCGTCGGGTCGAACTGCGACGCTGATCGCGCGGCTGCAGGAGGCAGGGATTCAGAGCCGTGGTGAGGTCATCGATGGAACCCCGGCCGACGCGGTCCGCCTGGCCCGCACGGCGCATCATGCCAATGTGGTGCTCATCGCGAGTCGCCCGGGTGACCCCATCACCGAGACCGATGAGATCACGGCGGCAGCGCGGGGCATGAGCGTCGAATACGTGACCACCGACGGACAGGCATCGACGGCGCCTGGCGCCGCGGAGGGCCGATGACCACCGAGAACGTCACGCTGCCCGGTCACGATCTGCACGGCGGTGGGGCACCCGCTCCGCCACACAGGATCAGCCAGGGCATGTTGGTCATGATTCTGTTCCTTGGGTCCGAGGCCATGTTGTTCGCGTCGTTCTTTACCGCGTACTTCATGATCCGCTTCAACATCGCCGCCAACGACTGGCCGCCGATTCGCAACACCGCCACCGGCGCGCGATTTGTGTTGCCCAAGGGCATCACGGCCGTGAACACCGTCTTTCTGGTGTCGTCGAGTTTCACGTTGTGGTGGGGTGAGCACCGATTCAAGAAGGGTGACCGCAAGAGCCTCGAGCGCGGGTTGCTGGTGACGATCTTCTTGGGCCTGACCTTCCTGGTAATTCAGCTCAACGAGTACGCGCACCTGGGTTTCACCCCGCAGAACAAGGCATTCGGCTCGGTCTTCTACAGCCTGACCGGTCTGCATGGCTTCCACGTGCTCGTCGGCCTGATCTTGCTGACCATTTGCTACGTGCGTACGCGTCGGGCCCGAGACTTCACGCCGACACGCGCGACCGTGCTCGGCGCAGCGTCGCTGTACTGGCACTTCGTCGACGTCGTCTGGGTGATCTTGTTCCTGTTGGTGTACCTCCTATGACCGAAGGACGGCTGATGGGACGAGTCCGCCAGGGGCTGCTCGGCGTCGCGTTGGTCGGCGGGTTGGTGGCTGTCACCGGCTGCGGGTCATCGACCGCAAGCACCGCCGACCTCGCACACGGCAAGCAGCAGTTCACCGCGCTCTGTGG
>JADGPH010000181.1 GCA_017882555.1 Thermoleophilia bacterium | reverse complement strand
TAACGCGCCAGACAGGATTCGAACCTGTGACCTTCGGTTTCGTAGACCGACGCTCTATCCGACTGAGCTACTGGCGCACACTTCTTCCGGCCACGCCGGACGCGCAGGATACCAGGGAACGGGATCCCACCAAGATCGCGATTGCCTGTCCGTGCGGCGGCATGCGAAACGGAGAGGGCGGGATTCGAACCCGCGATCGAGGTTGACCCCCGATAACCGCTTAGCAGGCGGCTGCCTTCAGCCTCTCGGCCACCTCTCCGTGGATCGCGGGTAATCGTAGCGACCCGCGCGGCACATGGTCAGTGTTGTGGTGATCAGATGATCGCGGGCACGCGACCCGCGGTTTCGGTGACCATCCGTAGGCGCTCGGAGACCTCCGGGCCAAGCGCGTCCGGGTCTAGTTGCCATCTCCAATTCCCCGATTCGGTGCCGGGGCGATTCATGCGAGCTTCGGCTCCCAGACCCAGGAGATCCTGCATTGGGAGGATCGCGATCCGTGCGCGCGAGGCGAGCGCGAGCCGCACCAGCCGCCAGTGAGGTTCGGGGTCGCTGATACCCCGCAGCGCGGTCTCTCGGCCGACGTCGGCGCGCTCGGCGTCGGTGGCAAGTGTTGCCCACCACTCGGCCATTGTGGGAGTGTCGTGGGTGCCCGTGTAGACGACGGAGTTCACGGGGTGGTGAGCCAACGCATACGGGTTGTGTGGCCCTCGGGCAAACGCCCACAGCAGCACCACCATTCCGGGAAACCCGAGGTCGTTGCGGAGTCGCACCACGGCGGGTGTGATCCTGCCGAGATCCTCGGCGATCACCGGGAGCGGCCCGAGCTGGGCGCGCAGCGCATCAAAGAGTGCGTGTCCGGGTCCGCGGTGCCAGTGGCCCGCGGTGGGCCTGGTCGCTGTCACGGGGATCTCCCAACCCGCGACAAAGCCCCGGAAGTGGTCGATCCGGACAAGGTCGTACAGTGCCGACACGCGCCGTAGGCGCGCGACCCACCACGCGTAGCCATTGTGCCGCATCGCAGACCAGTCGTAGACCGGATTTCCCCAGCGCTGCCCGTCGGCATTCAGCTTGTCCGGCGGTACTCCCGCGACCACTCCGGTCCGAAACAGCTCCGGGTGCTGGAGGTGATCCGCGCTGTCAGGGGCAACGAAAAGCGGCAGATCGCCGATGATCCGTACGCCTCGTGCGGCCGCGTAGTGCCGGAGCGCTGACCACTCGCGCTCGAACCGGACCTGGCCTGCGAGCGCGCCCGCGCCGGCGTAGTCCTCCCAGGCGTCGGCCCAGTCCGCGTTGTCGCTGCGAAAGCGGTCGATTTCGCGTCGCGTGACGGCGGCGTCGGGGTCCGCCAGTAGCCCCGGCCACGCGGCGAAGGCCGACGGACTCGAATACGGTGAGCCGTGGGCATCCGGCGGGTTGAGCGGGAGCACCTGCCACCATGACTGCCTGGCGGCCACGAGCCAATCCACAAAGCGGTACGCCGCATCGCCGAGCCGCCCGCCGGGCAGCGAAGTGACGTGCAGCAGGACTCCTGACGCGCGTCGATTGGGCACTCAGGCCCCGGGCGCGGAGCCCGGCACGAGCACGAGCGCGCCGAGTGGTGGCACACTGACTACCAGCGAATGCGGTCGGCCGTGGCTGGGTACGGGAACGGACTCGATCGCGCCCAGATTCCCACGGCCGCTGCCGCCGTAGAGGGTGGCATCGCTGTTGAATCGCTCGTCCCAGCGCCCGGGGTACTCGACCCCGACGCGGTGCTGGCTCCATGGGACCGGCGTGAAGTTGATCACGACCAATGCCATCTCGCCGTCGGGCCCACGCCGCAGGAAGGCGACGATGCTCTGTTCGGCGTTGTATGCCTCGACCCATTCGAAGCCGTCGGAAACGCAGTCGCGGGTATGGAGCGCGGGCAACTCGCGATACAGATGGGCGAGGTCGGATACGCAGCGCTCGAGCCCCGAGTGTGCGGGGTCGTCGCGAAGATGCCAATCCAGGCTGCGCTCGTGGTGCCATTCGCGCCACTGGCCGAACTCGTCGCCCATGAACAGCAGCTTCTTGCCCGGCAGCGTGAACTGGTAGGCATAGAGCGCACGCAGGTTGGCAAACTTCTGCCAGAGATCACCGGGCATGCCGTCGAGCAGTGACCCCTTGCCGTGCACGACTTCGTCGTGCGAGAGCGGCAAGACAAAGTTCTCGTTGTAGGCGTAGATCGCCCGGAAGGTCAGCTCACCGTGGTGATGGCGACGGTGGATCGGGTCCCGGTGCATGTACTGAAGCGTGTCGTGCATCCACCCCATGTCCCACTTGTAGCCGAAGCCGAGCCCGCCGAGATATGTCGGCCGCGACACCATCGGCCAGGCGGTCGATTCCTCGGCGTAGGTCTGGACATCGGGATGCAGGCGATAGACGTCCTCGTTGAACTCGCGCAGGAAGCTGATCGCCTCGAGGTTCTCGCGTCCGCCGTACATGTTCGGAATCCAGGCGCCGCCCTCGCGCGAATAGTCGCGGTAGAGCATCGACGCCACCGCATCGACGCGGATGCCGTCGAGGTGATACCGCTCGAGCCAAAAGAGCGCACTGGACAGCAGAAAGCTGCGTACTTCGTGTCGGCCGAAATTGAAGATCAGGGATCCCCAATCCGGGTGCTCGCCCTCGCGCGGGTCCGCGTGCTCGTACAGGTGCGTGCCGTCGAAATAGCCGAGCCCGTGCTGGTCGGACGGAAAGTGCGCTGGCACCCAGTCCAGGATCACACCGATCCCGGCCTGATGGAATGTGTCGATCATCGCCATGAAGTCCTGGGGGGTGCCGTAGCGCGCGGTTGGCGCAAAGTACCCGGTGGTCTGATACCCCCATGAACCGTAGAAGGGGTGCTCGGTCACCGGGAGGAGTTCGATGTGAGTGAACCCGAGTCGCTGGACATGTTCGGCCAGCAGCGGGGCGATCTCCCGATAGGTCAGCGGCCGGTCCTGTTCACCGGGGACCCGGCGCCATGAGCCGAGATGAACCTCATAGACGGCGACCGGGGCCGCGAGGGCGCTCGCTGCGCCGCGGCGGGCCATCCAGTGCGCGTCGCCCCACGAGTAGTCGAGGTCCGAGACGATCGAGGCGGTCCGCGGCGGGGTCTCGGACCGAAGCGCCATCGGGTCGGCCTTCTCGACCGTGTATCCGTTCGCGTGGCTTGCGATGTGGAACTTGTACGCGGCACCCGTGGTCATGCCTCGGATCAGGCCCTCCCAGATCCCGGATGACCCGCGGGGATGCAGGGTGTGTTGTCCGGCCGTCCATCCGTTGAGCTCGCCAAGTACGCTGACCTGCTGCGCATTGGGTGCCCAGACGGCGAAGTGGGTCGCTGAGCCGTCGGGTGTCGGGTGGGCGCCCAGCATGTCCGCCAGGCGCAGGTGGCGCCCCTCGGCAAACAGATAGATGTCTGCATCGGTGATCGACGACCGGGAGTGCCCGATCGGCGTGGGGTCGTCGGCGCGCGCGCTCATCGGGGTCCGAGAATAGCGAGCGTGCCGCGCAGCGGGATGCCGGCCCAGTCGGGGCGACTCCCCATCTCGTAGCCAAGCTCGTAGATCGCCTTTTCGAGCATGAAGATCTCCAAGAGCGCGGCGGTGTCCTCGGCCGAGGCGGGCAGGTGCGGGGCACCCGCCGAGGTTGCCAGGTAGCTGCGCACAAAGCTCGCCGCGACCCACGAGTACCAGCACTGGCCCCAGGTCTCGAGCCACTGGTAGGCATCGCCGGAGTCCTCGACGAGTCCGCGCTCGATCGCGTCGCGGATCGCGACATGCCGGGCGTAGTCGTACGAGCGCAACATTCCGGCGACATCCCGGATGGGCGAGCGTTTGATGCGCCGATCCGCCAGCGAGCGCGCGGGTTCGCCTTCGAAGTCAATGATCACGAAATCCGTCCCCGAGTGGAGTACTTGGCCCAAGTGTAGATCCCCGTGGTACCGCGTCCGGAGACCGGCTTCGCGGAGGTCGACGATCGCGCGCAAACGCGCGGTGATCTCATTTTGGCGCTCGAGCAGTTCTTCGGCGCAGGCCTGGTCGACCTCCGAGAGCATCGACAGCCGCTGACGAATCAACCCGAATGTCCGCCGCTCGAGGTTGCGCATCGATTGGTAGCTGGCGCGCAGGTACAGCGACGTCGTTGCCTCGGGGACAAACGCGGGGTTGGGGGAGTGATCGGCGAGCGCCAGGTGCAGTTGGGCGATGCGTTGCCCGAGCAGTTCTGCTGCGCGCAGTGCGCCTTCTGAGGTCTCGTGGGCGACCAGCGGCACTTCCCGTTCGGCCAAGACGATTGGTGCAGCGTGGGCATCCCAGCCGGGGTCGGTCGGGGTGGCCTCGCTTGCCAGCGCGTGCTCATACAGGCGCCCCAGTTCATCGCGTGTGTAGGACCACGCATCGCCTTCGTTCGGGACGACTTCGTGCAGGACGGAGAGCGTGCGTGGTTCTCCACGGGTGGGCACGTAGTCAAGGGATCCCAGCACGACCGGTGCGTGGGCAAACCCCGCCGCATTGAGGTGCAGTCCAAGTTCCAGATCCGGGTTCGTGCCCTCTTCCAGGCGCCGGAAGATCTTGAGGATGATCTGGTGCCCGTAGACCACCGAGGTGTTGGTTTGCTCGGCGCGGAACAGGTCGGGCTCGAGGGCGCCCTGGTGGCGGCGCAGGGTGGCCCGCATCGCAGCGGTTGGGCGACTGACGAGGGTCCCCGCGCGCCCGGATGAGTGGCGACGCCGTAGCGCCGATTCCAGGAGCAGCTCGCAAAAGGCCCGGTCGTGCAGGCCGTCGACGACCACGCCCTGGCGGCCGCTGAGCTCGATGCGTGCGATCACGGCGTTGGGTGAGTCCTGCGCGATGCGCTCGGCCTGTTCGTGCTCGAGGAACGACAGCGGCAGCACATAGGTCTCAGGCTCGCCCTCGAGGTAGGTGACCTCGACGAGCAGGAGTACCGCCAGTTCTGCACTCCCGGTCGGCCCCACCGGGAGGATTTCGGTCACCTGGAGCCCGGACATCCGGCGGGCCTTGCCGGCGAACCAGCGCTGGTGGGGTAAGAAGTCCGCGATCGCCGACTCGAGGCGCGGGCGCGCCTTGGTGGTCAGCAGCGAGTCGGGGCGGTCGGCGATGTAGACGATCGGCGGTTCGGTCCGTTGCTCAGTGAGATCGCGGGGGCTCGACTCTTCGAGGTGCAGCCAATAGAAATCGTGGGGACCGAGGGTCAGCAGGTAGGGCAGCTCGCCGATGTGCGGGAATGTGGTTTGCCCAAACAGCTCGCGCGGCACGAGCCCGCGCCACCGCGACAGATCGAGCTCGACGTGCTGGGCGAAGCGCGACAGGTTCGCCACCACGAGAATCTGCTCGTCTTCGTCGGTTCGGACAAACGCGAGCACCCGGTGATTGTCCGGTGAAAGGAACTCGATGTCGCCACGCCCGAAGACGCGATGGCGGCGGCGAAGGGCGATCGTGCGGCGCATCCACCACAGCAGGGACTCGGCGTTTGCTTGCTGGGTATCGACGTTGACGGTCTCGAAGTGGAACTCGGGATCGATGATCACCGGCAGTTGCAGCTGTTGCGGGTTCACCGTCGAAAATCCGGCGTTGCGGTCGGGCGACCACTGCATCGGGGTCCGTACCCCGTCGCGGTCGCCGAGGTAGACATTGTCGCCCATCCCGATCTCGTCGCCGTAGTAGATCACGGGGGTACCTGGCAATGACATCAACAGACCGTTGAGCAACTGGATCTTCGCGCGATTGTTGCCCAACAACGGCGCAAGGCGTCGACGGATTCCGAGATTGATTCGGGCGCGACGGTCGTTGGCGTAGACGCGGTACATGAAGTCGCGCTCTTCGTCGGTCACCATCTCAAGGGTCAGCTCGTCGTGGTTGCGCAGAAACAGCGCCCACTGGCTGGTGTCCGGGATTTCGGGCGTTTGCTGGAGGATGTCAACGACCGGGAAGCGGTCCTCCATCTGAAGGGCCATAAACAGCCGCGGCATCACCGGAAAATGGAATGCCATATGGCACTCGTCGCCCTCGCCGAAGTAGGCGGCGGCATCTTCGGGCCACTGGTTGGCCTCAGCGAGGAGCATTCGCGCCGGGAATCGTTCATCGACGTGGCCGCGCAGCTTGCGCAGGAATGCGTGGGTCTCGGGCAGGTTTTCGCACATCGTGCCCTCGCGCTCGTACAGGTACGGCACCGCGTCCAGGCGCATTCCGTCGACGCCCTGCTCGAGCCAGAAGTCGAGGGCCCGGATCATCGCCCGCTGGACCTCGGCGTTGTCGAAGTTCAGGTCGGGCTGGTGCGAGTAGAAGCGGTGCCAGTAGTACGCGCCGGCGACCGGGTCCCAGGTCCAGTTCGAGGTCTCGAAGTCTTGGAAGATGATCCGCGCATCTTCGTATCGATCCGCGGTGTCACTCCACACGTAGTACCGACCCCAGCGGCTGTCGGGTCCGGCTTTGCGGGCCCGCTGGAACCACGGGTGCTGATCGGAGGTGTGGTTGAGCACCAGCTCGGTGATCACCCGCAAGTCTCTTCGGTGTGCTTCGCGGAGCAGGGTGCGGAAATCGCGCATCGATCCGTAGGCGGGATTGATGCTCGCGAAGTCCGCGATGTCGTAGCCGTCATCGCGCAGGGGAGAGGGGTAGAACGGCAGCAACCAGAGTGCCGAGACGCCGAGGTCGTGGAGGTAGTCGAGCTTGGTAACCAGCCCCCGAAAATC
>JADGPH010000025.1 GCA_017882555.1 Thermoleophilia bacterium | reverse complement strand
GACACGACCCCGGCCGGGTGAATGCATTGCTCGATCATGTCGGCCTGGGCGATCGCGGTGATGACCGGCTCAGCTCGTATTCGCTCGGGATGCAGCAGCGCTTGGGGATCGCGGCGGCGCTCCTTCCCGACCCGGAACTGCTCGTCGTCGATGAGCCGACCAATGGCCTGGACCCCGCCGGCATCCGCGAGGTCCGCGAACTGTTGCGCGAACTTGCTGACGGCGGGCTCACCGTCGTCGTATCAAGCAACCGACTCGATGAGATCCAGGCGATTTGCGATCACGTGGTCGTGATCGTCGGCGGGCGTGTGCGCTTTCAGGGCTCGCTGGATGAGCTCCTGTCCCGGCAGACGACGGAGATTATCGCCGCACCGGAACGCGCCGGCGACGCGACGCGTCTGGCGACGATCTGCACACAGGCCGGCCACCCGGCTCGGATCGACGGTGATTCCGTGCGCACGCCGACAGCACCGGGCTGGGCATCGCGGCTGAATCGCCTCGCTTGGGAGCAGGGCATCACGCTGGCGGCGCTGTCGCTGGAGCATGGCACGTTGGAGGACGCGTTCTTTACGGTGATCTCAGACGACCAGGACGGACTGCCTGCCCACTCTCGGACCGCCGAGCCCGGCCACGGGCGACGACGGGTCTTTCGCCACGACCGTGCGCCGCGCGCGCGGAGTCCCCGCCCGCCCCACGACGTGGATGGTCGCCGCATCACCGCAGCGTTTTCAAGTGAGGTGCTGAAACTGCGCCGACGCGGGCTCGTCCTCGGTGGGGGCGGGCTGCTCCTCGCGTTTGTGGCGCTCGTGACGGTGCTCGGTCTCGTTCGGGCGACCAGCGACGCATGGGGGCCGTGGCTACGGCCCGTGGTGATCGCCCAACTTTCCCAGCCCGACGGGCTCGTGCTCGGGCTCAAGCGTGGCGGCCCGCTGATGGGCATTGTGGTCCTCGGCATCTTCGCGGGCGCGTTCGGCACCGAATACAGCACGTCTGCCCTGCGCAACCTGCTCGTCCGCGAACCTCGCCGTCTTCAGTTCCTCGCGGGGAAGTACCTCGCGCTGCTGCTGCTCAGTGTGATCGTCGTCATTGCCGCGTCGGCGGTCAGCATCGCCATTGCATTTGCGGTTGCGCCCTCCCGGTCCATCGACACCACCGCCTGGACAACCGTAAAGGGCGTGCACGCCGTCTCGAGCTCCATATTGCAGATCACGCTCGCGGCGATCGGATTCGGGACGCTGGGCGCCGCTTTGGCAGTGATTCTGCGTTCACCCGTCGCGGCGCTGGCGGTGGGCGTCGCCTGGATGTTCGCCGCCGAATCGGCCCTCGGCGCCGCGTGGTCGAGCGGGCAGAACTGGCTTCCGGGTCGGCTGCTGGCAAACCTGGCCTCCGGCGGGAGTCCGGCGGTGTCGCTGACCCGAACCGCCATCACCTTGGCGGTCTATTGGGTCGTCGTCGTCGTGGGAACCTCAGTGGTGTTCGCACGCCGGGATGTGGCGTAGCCGTCGAGGTTTCCGGCGATGCAGCACTTCTGCTCGCGGGCCCGTATCACGATCGGGGAAACACCTGATTCCCCTCCGGCGGTAGGGGCATAGATTGTCCGTGCACCACCAACCGGACCTTGAAATTCCCATCGCCGAGTCGTCATCGACAACCCAGCGCCCGAAGGCAGTCACGTGTGCAGTCAGGCCGTCTCGTCACTCAGATTCTGTGGCGGTAGGCCGGGCTAGGAGCCCAACGCATCACGACGATTGCGGACCCTGCGCTCTGGGCCGATAGTCGACCACCGGCAACACGGCATCACACTGCGATGTGGAATCGAGATCCCGGATGGGAGATTGCAACCGACTGAGGTGCATTGAAGTTGAATAAGACAGCGAATCCCGGCACCCGCCGCTGAAGTCTGCGGAGGGGTCGGGATTCGTGCGTTGTGGGGCTGCATACGTGACGCGACGGGCACCACGAGCCCGGCCACTGCGGCCCCACGATGCTCCGCACCGCGTCCCGGAGGTCGTGCACGCTCCGTGCGCCCTAGTCCTTGGGGTCGGCGGCAGCCTCGAGGTCCGCGGCGCGATCCAGGTCGGCGACCCACTTCGCGTGATGGCGCAGCGCCCAGGTCCGATCGACACTCCCGCGCAACATTCCCGCAAGCGCGGCGCTTGTCGACGGATTGAGCATGGCCATGTAGATGTGGCCTGCCACCAGCACCATCAAGGCCCACATCGCACCGTCATGCACGCTGATCGTCCCGGCAAACCGATAGGTCGTGTCGCGCTCCCCCAACCACAGCAACGCGCCGGTGATGTAGCTGATGACCATCAAGCCCGCGACGAGCGCCGTATTGAGCTTCTGACCCGCATTGAAACGGCCCTGGGGCGGTGCCGGCGTCGCCGAGACCACCCGACGCGGGGTGCCGCCCAGCCAGCGCAGATCATCCCGATCAAAACGCTCGAGTTGGCTGATCGTGCGGGTCAGCACCTTGCCCTGCACGAGCATGAGCAACGCGACGCCCACCGCCAGCGCGATCGCGGCGTCGATATGCCACTCCTTGGCGACCGGACGCGCAACCTCGCCCGAGAGCGCCGGCACGGACATCAAGAACCCCGTCCCGAGCAGGACGAAGAACGCGCCGGCGAGCAGCCAATGCAAGAGGCGCTCGGCGACAGAAAAGCGCGGGATCCGCGCGTCGCGGG
>JADGPH010000180.1 GCA_017882555.1 Thermoleophilia bacterium | reverse complement strand
GTGCGCCAGAGGCGGGGCTCGAACCGGCAACAGCCAGCCCGGATGGCTGGCTGTTGCCCGGGGGAGTTGGGGAGCGGGAGGAAGATGAACCGCGTATCCATTGTGGGTGCCCATCCGGCGCGGTCTCCCCCTTGTCCGCGCCAGATCCCATGCGCACGGGCCTGCCCCGACGCCGGTGGGGTCGCCAGCGTCGTGCGACCGGCGACGCGAGCCCGTGGGCTCGCATGTGGCTACACTCATCGGCAGGGTGCGAGCGCTGCGGAGATGACTACGGTGGAGACCGCCGACTCGGTGACTTCTTCCTCCCCAAATCAGTCCCACGACACACTCGGGGCGCAGCTGGCGGACCTTCGGCGCCTGGTGACCGAACTATGCCTCTGCGAAGCCCGACTGGCTGCCGCCTCCCACAAGCGGGAACTGCGGCGCCTGGCCGTCGACGTCGCCGGTCCACTGGCGATCGCGCTCACGCTGTTGACCGCGTTTGGGCTTGCGAACGTCGCCGGCGTGCTCGCAGTGTCCAGTGTCCTGCCGCCGTGGGCCGCAGCGTTGACCCTCGCCGCGGCATGGGTTGCGGTCGCCGCGCTGCTGGTGGTCACCGTCTGGTTCCGCGGTGAGCACGGCAAGGGCTTGAGATGGTGGCGAGCGCTGACCGGCGGTGCGGATGACGAGTCGAAGCAGCTTCGGGCGGCGCGCGATCTGGCCGAACAGGCCGTCCGAGAGACCTTCGAGCGCCTCGCTCCTGAGCTGTCCAAGGAGACCGTCGTCGCGGTCGTGCCGCTGGCCAGCGCGGTTGCAGCCGAGGTGGCGGGCGACGTGGCGGCGGAGGTGGAGGGTGATGCCGCGGGCGAGGTAGTCGATGTTGGGCGCGACCTGCTGGAGGGGTCCGAATATCTTGTCGAGCGGATGGTCGAGGATGTGCCCGGCGGCGGAATGATCGATCAGGTGTGGAACGTCGTGCTCATGCCGGGCCGCGCCGGCATTCGAATAGTCACAACCGTCCTGAGGCGGCCGCCGCCCAAAGGGTGAGGGAAGCCCCGTTGGGGGTGCACGGGCTCACGCTGCGCGGGCCCCGGACTGACCGTCAACCGGTGCGGCTAGGACACTCCGGGGGAGACGGCGGCCGGGGCGGGCGAGAGGTTCCGGGCGAGGGTGTGAGGCGCCGCCGATCTGGGCGTCTGGCCGTACGCGACCGGGCGGGCCGGGTCGGCGCTCCACTCCGTCCAGGCACCGTCGTAGACGCCGCTGACTCTGACGCCCACCAGTTCGAGTGCAATCAGCGCCACGGTGGCCGAGACGCCGATGCCGCAGGTTGCGACGACCTCCGCGGCCGGGGCGTCCGGGTCGATTCCTGCGGCGACTACGAGGCGACGAATGGCTGCGGGGCTCTGGAACAGCCCAGTGGCTCCGTCGACCAACTCCTGGTAGGGCAGGGCGAGCGCTCCAGGGATGTGGCCGGTGCCCGCAAGCCCCGGCTCGCCTAGATAGAGATGACGGGGCCGCGCGTCCACGACGACGGCGCCCCGGAGTCGCGCCCTCTCGAAGTCATCGAGCGAGAGCCGCAACGGCGTCTGCGTGCGGGCGCGAACCATTGTGCTCGGAACGTCGGTGGGCTCGGCGGTTGTCGCGTGGCCCTCTTCGGTCCAGGTTCGCCATCCACCATCCAAGACCCGTGCCTCGAGCCCATAACACCGCAGCGCCCACGCGACGCGGGCTGCGTGGATGCCGTAGTAGTCGTCGTAGGTGACGACCAGCTCGCGGTCGCTGATCCCGAGGGCGGCCGCGTCAGTCGCGAATTGATCGGGCTCCGCAAGCTGGTAGGGGACGACAGCTTCCTGGTTCACGAAGTCGCGCGTCCAGTCGACAAATACGGCTCCGGGAACATGGGCCGTGTCGAACTCCGCGCGCTTCGCGGCCGGGAGTGCCGAGCTCGGATGGCGTCCGCGCACATCGAGGATGCGAAGCTGCGGTTCGTTGAGGTGTTGATCAAGCCAGGCTGTATCTACGAGCAGGCCCTGGGGCGGTTCGAGCGGAGTCGTGGGCTGCATGGTCGGTCCTTGGTCGGGTGCGGTATGCGCGCTGCACTCTCGAGGTTGCACCCCAGCTGTTGGCCCGGCCTTGGCGAAAGCTTGGAGCCCCTGACCTCAGGAGCCTCGAAGCAATCGGGCATGCAGCGCCTGGAGTCCTGCACCCGGTGAGATTCCGAGTTCCTCGCGCAGGCGCTGACGCAGCGATTCATATGCCAGCAGCGCCTCCGCCGGGTTGCCCGTGGCCGCGAGGGCCTCGATCAGCAGTTGGTGCGCGATCTCGCGATACGGCGTCATCCGCACGAGTTCCCTGCCGACCCGAACCGCCGCGGCATTTTCTGCCCCTCCGATTCCGAGGCAGGCACGACCGTACGTTTCGAGCGCACGCAGATGGAGTTCATCCACGTCGCGTCGACACTCCTCGGCCCATGGGGCATCCTCACCCGACAAAAAGCCGCGACGCGCGATGAACAGCGCGGTTTGCGACCCCGCCCAGGCCCGTGGCCATTGCTTGGCGACCAATGCGGACTCTGCGCGGTGAATCGCCTCGCGGGCAACTTCCAGATCGACTCGAGCGGTCTCGGGCAAAACGAGGCGCACGTCGTTCCGGCCGACCACGCACTGCGCTCCCAAGACCTTCCGCAGCTTCGAGATCAGCGCGGCGAGGGCGGCCTCGGGCGCGGGCGGTGCGTGCGCGGGCCAAAGCGCCTCGACGAGCTCATCCCGGGTGACCGGACTGAGACGGTGCAGCACGAGGAAGCTGAACAACAGCCGCCCCTGCCGGCCGGGAAGCTCCGACTCGACGCGGCGTCCCTCCCAGTCGGCGATGAGCCGGCCGCAGAGCTGGACGTGGATGTCTGCTGACGACGCCAAGGTTCCCCCAATCTCAGACCAAGTGCGGGCGGGTATCAAGTCAGCAGCAGCTATCCATTCATCTGCGAGAGGGAGTAGTGCGATGACCGCCACCACAGCCACGACACGGCCGTTCGACCCAGCGGCGTACAAGACCACGACCACAATGCAGTGGGAGACCGCTGCTGACGCCTGGCACGCATGGGGTCCAACGCTCGAGAGGTGGCTCGGGCCAGCCACCGATCTGATGCTGGATCTCGCCCGCGTGTCCCCGGGTGATCGCGTGCTCGATGTTGCGGCCGGCGCCGGGGGCCAGACGCTCGCTGCAGCTCGGCGCGTTGGGGCGCGAGGCGCAGTACTTGCCACCGACATCTCACGCGCAATCCTTCAGCACGCCGCACGGGACGCCACGCAAGCGGGGCTCAGCAATGTTCTGACCCGGGTCATGGACGGCGAGGCGATCGAGGTCGAGTCCGAGACATTCGACGCGGTGATCTCCCGGGTGGGACTGATCTATTTTCCCGATCAACAAGCCGCGCTGACCGGCATGCGCCGCGCACTCAAGCCTGGCGGCCGCGTCGCGGCGATCGTCTACTCCACCTCGGATCGCAACGGGTTCTTCTCGATCCCGGTTTCGATCATCCGTCGACACGCCAAGCTGCCACCGCCGGCGGCGGGGCAGCCCGGGCCCTTCAGCCTCGGGGGCGATGGCGTGCTTGCGGACGCCTTTGCGCGCGCCGGATTCCGCGACATCGAGGTCCAGACGGTGGAGGCCCCGCTGCGCTTGCCCCGAGCCATCGAGTGCGTGCGCTTCGAGCGCGAGTCATTCGGGGCGCTCCACCAGATGCTTGCCGGACTCGACGAGCCCAGCCAGGAGAAGGCCTGGGCGGAAATTGGGCATGAACTTGCGCAATTCGAGACGGATGAAGGATTCGTCGGCGAATGCGAGCTGGTCGTCGCGGCCGCGGTGAGATAGAAGTGCATCATGACCAAGACGATAAATTGCGAGTGCGGATATGTCGCTCGAGCCGGCACCGACGGTGCGGTAATCGCGCTCATCGAGGACCACATGCGCACCGACCACCCAGACCTTGTCGGCAAGGTTTCTCGCGATGATCTCCTGGGTTGGATCCAGGAGGACTAGCAAAACGCTCATGAGGTGATCAGCCTCATCGCCAGGAGATGAGGACCGAGGCCCGTTCGTTTGACGCGAGGCCCTGCATTGGCAGGGTGCTCCGTCGCCATCGTGCGGCCACGACAAGTCCCCAAGCCTCGTCGCAGGCGCGTGAGGTCGGCACGCTCGTTGACGCAACGCCCGCCGCAGTCGCGAGGTGGCGGCGCAGTTCTGCGGCGATGCGTGGACGCATCTCGACAAGCGCCGAGTCGCCCCACAACACGTGATGTGCCGGTAGCTCGTCGGGCGGGCTTGTTCTGGAGTTGCGCGATCGCCTTTCAGCAGCGCGACGTGCCGTGTGCGAACCCGCGGTTATGCAACGCGTGCAACCGGTTTGGTGGTTACTGGGCCCCGACTCCCACCGTGTCATCCGGCGACGCTCAGATATCGGGTCGCGGATGAGGCGTGTGGAGACGATCGTCTGGCAGGGCCCCCAGCGGCGCGCCACGGGCCGACCGTGCGAATCGCAGGAGGGAGCTTCTCGCCCTTATGGTGATTTATCAACATCGGAAAAGAATGGATAAGGGCGCTAAGGTGACGGCGTGGATCCTCGTCTCAACCCGTACACCCCCAACGCGGGCGCCCGTCCCCCAGCTCTCGTCGGCCGCGACGCTGAGCTCGCGGCGTTCGAGATCTTGCTCGAGCGGTTGAAGCGCGGGCATACGGAGCAATCGCTGATGATCACCGGCCTGCGTGGTGTCGGCAAGACCGTCTTACTCACCGAATTTGAAGCGATGGCACGGGCGGGCGGTTGGATCAGCGTCGAAGCCGAGATCACCAAGAACGATGCATTCGGCCCCCGCATGGCACGGCTCGCTCGGCGGGCCTTGCTCCAAACTGCTCCCCAGGAACGTTGGGGTGAGCGGATGCGCCGTGCCGCCGGGATTCTGAAGTCATTTCACATCACCTTCTCGCCGTCAGAGGGGAGCCTCACGGCAGGTCTCGACATCGATCCACAGGCGGGATTGGCTGACAGCGGCTACCTGAGCGATGATTTGACCGACCTGTTTGTCGCCCTCGGGGAAGCAGCCGTCGAGCAGCAGACTGGCGTCGCATTTCTGATTGACGAGGTGCAGTTCTTCAGCACTGACGAACTCGAAGCGCTCATCATGGCTCTCCACAAGACCGTCCAGCGCAGCCTGCCAATCACCCTGGTTGGCGCAGGACTCCCGCAGCTGCCACGCTTGGCGGGAGAGGCAAAGTCATATGCCGAGCGACTCTTCAAGTTTCCAAGGATCGCGCAGCTTGATCTCAAGGGGGACGCCCGAGTCGCCTTGACGAGGCCCGCGGAGGATCTCGGTGTCGAATTCACCCCGGAAGCCGTGACCGAGATCATTGCCTACACAGAAGGTTATCCGTACTTCATCCAGGAGTACGGCAAAATCATCTGGAATCTCGCCCCCATCGGCGAGCCCATCGGTCTCGCGACGGCCCACCGCGCCCGGGCGCTGGTCGAGGCGAAGCTCGACGAGAGTTTCTTCCGAGCACGAGTCGCGCGCACAACCGATCTGGAGCGCCAATACATTCAGGCGATGGCGCGCATCGGTCCTGGTCCGCATCGAACCGGTGACGTGGCGGAAGCGATGCGACGCCGCTCAGAACAACTTGGGCCGACCCGCGCGCGACTGATCGACAAAGGGCTTCTCTACACGCCAGGACATGGCCTGACGGCATTCACGGTTCCGCAGTTCGACCGGTACATCAAGCGAACGTATGTTGAGGAGGTCGACTGAAGGTGGCTTCGTCGGTGGGAATCCCACGTCGACCATCGAGCGTTGTGGGGCGCCTATAGCGCTGCCGGGATGCCCCGGAAAGGCTCGTCCGGTCGCCGCTTTGAGCCCGAGGTGGGCATCGGAGATGGCCATGTGGTCTTCGTCGCTGTTCGGACCCCGCGGCAGCCCCCCCGGCAATGATGATCCGGGCACGGTCAATGACGGTTGTGAGCCAGTGATCCACGTCGGCGAGTTCTGCCACTGCCGCCGCAGTGTGCTCATCTCGAGGTCTGCGGGGATGGGTCATTCAACATACGGCAAGACATCTCTCGCCAATCATCGAGAGGGCGCCGGGTACCGCTCAGCAGCCGCAGAGAGTTGTCGCCGTCCCACTCGAGTATTTCGTTCCAGCGTGGCACTTGGATCCTGAGCGTGCCGGTAGGTATGCGGCAGATTCGAATCACGCGTAGGAGCAGCAGTTGCGGGATCCTACGACCCCACCACGCGCTTTGTGAACCACAGGAGGCGCGCAACGCAAAGGACCTCGGCGTGCGCGCCGAACAACTGGAGCTCTTCACTCCATCGCTCGCGGCCGTGGGCTTGCAGACTCAAGATTCGGATCACCATACCCGCAGTCTGGCGGCCCAGATCCCGCATCCGTAAAGGAGTCTCCAGTTCAGGGACCGAACTCGACCCCGCTGAATCGGACATCCGGAAGCGACGAACAACTGGCCCTCTCGACGGCTCCGTCCCGGACGCGGAGACGGACCAAGGAGGTACTTACGTTGTGGCCCAACCCGGCCGGTGGCGGGAAAGGAGCCGAGCAGCAACGACGACGCCAACGAGAAGCAGGAGTGCCACCACAAGCGGGAGGGCCAATGAGACGTGCAAGATAAGCATGGCACCCAGGAGCGCGCCAGCGAACATGGCCAGGATGCCGACCGAGCGTCGACCAGCTTTGGAACCCGGACCCCCGGCGAAGCTGGAATCGGCGAAGATGGCCGTGGTCGTCAAGGTGAGTACCGTGGTGGTCAGGTCGGGCACTGCCAGCTTGCGAATCGCCGCGTTTTGCAGGCCCATGGTGATCGCGAGCAGGACGATCAGCGAGTAATGTCCGGCGTCAGATCCGTCGGAGCCGATGGCGATCCTGACAGCCGTCGCTGCGGCCACCAATACGACCTGGACCGACGTGGCCATCGCAAGCAATCGCCCGCGGTCGCGGGAGACGACGACGATGAGTCTTCCCCCGAGCAGAGAGCCGACAGCGAAGGATGCGAGCGCCGCCAGAGAAGCCGCGACGGAGAAACCTTGGGCGCCAGCCAGGGCGAACCCAAGGAAGACGACGTTGCCGGTCATGTTGGCCACGAACACGTGGCCGAGGGTGAGGTAACTGAAGGCGTCCACGAGTCCCGTTATGACGGTCAGGATCACCAGCAAGGGCGGCAGCATGCCATGTGGATCGTCTCGTCTGGGCACGATCGTGCGCCACGCATCGACGAACTCAGTGCTCACTCGTACGCCTCCACGACCGCGGCGCTACCGTCGGACCAGATTCCGGCGGCCGGGACGCAGCCAGGATACCGGATGATTTACAGGTGAAACCGCAACAGCGGGAGGTGGGGCTCGAACCCGCGACTTTACGCTTGGGAGGTCGGCGGCAATGGGCCAGAAAGGTAGTGCTCACGCACGATCACCAGGACGATGTGCCGGTAAACGGTGATATTTTGTGGCACGCGAAGGGTTACTCGCCCAGCGCGGCGCGCGGTCATCGCTCGGTCCCCGTCGTAGATGGGTGTCGTGGAGGTCAGGGTCACTCGACGGGGGTGTCAGCGAGGCGTCGTGGGTTCGACACCCGGTCAGCGGCAGGTCAGGGTTCGAGTCCCCTCCTCGGCTCCAATAAGAGCCTCACGAGAGCCGGGCGTGTGACGGTCTTGGCCTGCGTCGAGTTCTTACCGAACGCATCCGCAAGGCATCCTGAGACCCTGCGTCACCACCCCAGACCATCCGGGAGATGTGCCGGCGGGGTTGTGCCTCGAGACAGAGCACCAGAACACGACCGCTTCGGCCGAGATACCCAGTGTGAGTCGCACAGCCAGTAAAGGTGTGCCTGCTCTGTGCCGATGACTACCCCATGGCACCGCGAGCACTGGCCCATGCAAGGCAGCTGATACGAGACGTATCGGCTCGTGGCGAAGACGCCGCCCTAGTCGTGGCGCGGTCGGGCTCGTCTCGCGGGGCACCGAGAACGAACGCCGGGCTTGTCGAGAAGAGCGCCGAGTCGAAGAACGGCACGGCGGTACCGACGGCACGCGATGACCGCTTCCAGCGACTGGTCGAGCATTCAAACGACATGATCGTCGTCATGGACCTCGATGGGACGGTGACGGCGGCCAATCCCGGCACCAAACGGGTCCTCGGCTTCAGCCCTGAGGAGATGGTGGGCACGAGCATCATCGAGCACCTGGCCCCCGGTCAGGCCGAGCGTGCACGCGCAATATTCGGGTACCTTGCGACAGATGTGGAGTTCGTGCGGTGCGAATTCGAGTACGTCACCAAGGACGGGCGCCAGGTCTTTGTGGACGTGTCGGTGTTCCCGGTCATGCAGGATGGGCAGGTCGTCGGTATCGAGGGGATCGGCCGGGACGTCTCGGAGCAACATGCCCTCAAGGAGGCGCTGACCCACCAATCGCTCCACGACTTCCTGACGGGGTTGCCCAACCGGGCACTGTGCGCCGACCGGATCGATCAGGCGCTTGCCAGAGCCGAGCGGCGTGCGTTGACGATCGCGGTGCTGCTGTTCGACATTGACGACTTCAAGCTGATCAACGACACCCTCGGCCACGCTGCTGGTGATGAGCTGCTCGTTGAGCTGGCCGGCCGACTGCAATCAATGCTCAGAAGTAGCGAAACCGTTGCGCGTATGGGTGGCGACGAGTTTGTCATCGTCGCCGAGGGCGTCCGGGCGGAGAATGAGGCGGCTGCGCTCGGAGAACGCATCCTGTCGGTCTTCGCCGAGCCGTTTACCGTGGCCGGCACTCAGCGGAAGGTGACCGCGAGCCTCGGGATTGCGCTTTCAACGAAAGCCTCGCAGGCGGACGACCTGTTGCGCGACGCGGACACGGCGATGTATCGGGTCAAGTCGACCGGCAAGAGCGGCGTCGAGATCTTCGATGGACAGCTTCGCGCCGAGTTGTTGCATCAGATCGCACTCACCGAATGGCTTGGGGACGCGCTGCGTGACCAGAAGCTGGAGGTCTACTACCAGCCGATCGTCTCCCTGAC
>JADGPH010000179.1 GCA_017882555.1 Thermoleophilia bacterium | reverse complement strand
ATCACCGCGCGGTAGAACCGGGTGTCGCGCACCTCCCCGGCCGGGGTCACGCACATCTCGACGCTGATGACCCGACGCGGCACGCCTGGGCGCAGGCTGCACAGGTCGCTGGAGAGCCGGGACGGAAGCATTGGATCGACGGCCCCCGGCACATAGAGCGAACAGCCGCGCCGCTCGGCCTCGCGGTCCACCTGACTGCCCGGCTGCACGTAGTGGCTCACGTCGGCGATATGGACCCACAGGCGCACGTTGTCGCCCTCCAACTGGGCCGCGATCGCGTCATCGTGATCTTTGGCCCCCTTCGGGTCGATCGTGACGACGTCCTGGGTCGTGAGATCACGACGACCGGGATCCGCCAGCGGGTCGCCTTCGATGAGCTCGTCGACCTCGCGGACGACCGCGCGCGATGCGCCATACCCTCGGCCGTTGGCAGACAAGAATCCGGCGATGACTGCCGCGGGCGCACGGGAGCGCCCGAAGACGTGGACCACCCGCGCCGAGCGTCCCCGCACGACGATCCGCGCAAGGTCACCAACTCGGGCCTCTCCCAGGGTGGCCGACGCCATCCGAATGTCATCACCCGGCGCAAACGCGGGTTGGGCGATCGCGCCGCGACCTCCACCGACGATCTCGACGACGACCTCGGATACGGGGCCACCCCTCGCCATCAGGGCTGGGACCCAATGACCCCAAGCGCGCGCTGCAGTGCCTCATCGGCAACAGTCTTCGGGTTGTCGACCGCGAGGACGTTGGGCGTGAGCCCCTTGTGATTGAGATCAAAGCCCTTGGGGGTCAGGTACCGCGCGATCGTGTAGTGCAGTGCTCCGCCATTGGGGAGCGTCGCCGTCGTCTGGACCACGGCCTTTCCAAAGGTACGCTGACCCACCAGCAGTGCCCGACCGTCGTCCCGGAGTGCGCCGGCGACGATCTCGCTGGCGCTCGCGCTAAACCGATCCACCAGCACGACGAGCGGCACGCGGGTCGCGGGCGCGGAGGTGGTCTTGAGGGTGAGCCGCGGGTCGTGCAGACCCTGTGTGGTGACCACGGAGGATCCCTTGGGGACGAACACGCCGACCACGTCGACCGCCTCGCCGACCAATCCACCCGGGTTGCTGCGCAGATCGAGAATGATCGCCGTCGCCCCGTTGCGGGTCAGGCTGCTGACCGCAGACCTCACACTCGCTGCGGCTCCTTGATCGAACTCGAAGAGCCGAATCACGCCAACCTTGCGACCGTGGACCTGGACGAGGCGGCTCCTGACCAGCTGCAGGTGGATCACCGAGCGAACCATGGTCGCCGTCGTGGTCGCCCCCGAGGGTGCCCGCACCTCCATCCGGACCGAGGTGCCTTGCACCCCACGGATCGCGCTCACCACGGTGTTCAACGGCGCCCCAACGACCGAGCGACCATTGATGCCCACGATGACATCACCGGCCTTGAGGCCCCCGGCCGCAGCCGGGCTCCCGGGGAACACACTGGTGATCACGACGTCCGACCCGCGTTGCAGCACCTGGACCCCGACACCGACAAACAGCCCCTGGGTCTCCCGCTCCATCGCCACCCGTGCCGCGGGATCGAGATAGTAGGTGTAGGGGTCATGCAGGGATGCCAACATCCCGTCCACCGATGCCCGCGCCAAGGCCGGTGTGTTCACCGGGACGTAATAACCCGAGCGCAGCTCCGACTGGATATCTGTCACAAGGGAATCGCCCCCCGCGCCGAGCACCGTCCCCCGGATCCCGACCGGCAACCGCGAGAGCCCGGTGGCCTGCGGGTGCCCGCCCACAAGCACGCCAAGGGCGAAGACGACGAGCATACCCAGGCAGCCGGCAACGATGCCGAGCATGCGTCTGGATCGTCGGGGGGGCTGCTCCATCACCGAGGGGTGCGACGAGACATGCGCGGTTGCCCCCGCCCGCAGAATCGCGGCGAGGTCAACCGCCCAGGCCTACACCTTCAAGAAGCGCCGCAGGGTCACGCCACTGCCGACCGCACCGACTGCGCCCCCCGCCAGAATCAGGAGGATGGCAAGGCTGGCGAAGCCGATCGTGTTCGCCTGGTTCTTGGTGAGGCCATCGGTACTGCTGGCGACGTACGGATCCACGATAAGGACCTTGGCGACCCACAGCGCCGCCACCGATATGACCGCCCCGACAACTCCACAGATGATGCCCTCAATCACAAATGGCCAGCGAATGAACCAGTTTGTAGCACCCACCAGCCGCATCACCTCGACCTCACGACGACGCGCGAAAATCGACAGTCGGATCGTGTTCCCGATCAACAGCACCGCGGCAATCAGCAGGACCCCGATCAGCCCGAGACCGGCGTATTGAATGAACCGCGCGATCGACAGCAATCGATTGGCCGTTTGCTCGGCGTAGCTGATGCCGTTTCCGGGCATCGTGGTATCGATCGCTGGGCTGGCGCGTAGCGACGCGGCGATCTGAGTGTTGTGCGACGGGTCGGTCGGCGTGACATCGAACGACGCCGGCAAGGGGTTGTTGGGCAGCAGGTTCAAGATCGAAGGGTCGTTCAGGCGACTCTTGAATTGCTGCAGCGCCTCATCCTTGGAGACGTAGGTGAAGCCCTTGACCAGACCGTGGTCCTTCAAACCGACGATCTCGGCCTGCAGGGCCGCGACCTCGGGGGTCGTGGCGGCGTCAGCGACGTAGACCTGCAGATCCAGGCGCGACTTCTGCTGATTGACCGTCGACTGGACGTATAAGTACGACGGAATGAAGGTGCCCAGAATGAAGACCGCGATCATCACGGTCACGATGGCCGCGATTGAAATCGCGACGTTGGCCCGAATCGACCGCACGGCCTCGCGCAGGAAGAACCCGAGCCTCACGGTTCCACCGTGGCGTAGCTCGCCGAGCGCTCATCGCGCACAAGGCGTCCGTCTTCCAGAGCGACCACCCGCATCTGCATCTTGTCGACGAGATCGCGATCGTGGGTCGCCATGATCACCGTCGTGCCGGTGCGGTTGATGCGGTAGAGCAACTGCATGATCCCGATGGACGTGTCGGGATCGAGGTTCCCGGTCGGCTCATCGGCGATGAGCAGGCGCGGATGATTGACGAAGGCACGAGCGATCGAGACACGCTGCTGCTCGCCACCAGACAATTCGTTTGGCAGGCGATCGGACTTGTCGGACAACCCGGTCAGCGACAGGATCTCGGGCACCTTGCGACGAATCGCACGCGGGGCATCTCCGGTGACCTCAAGCGCATAGGCGACGTTCTCGTAGATCGTCCGCCCCGGCAGCAGCTTGAAGTCCTGAAATACACATCCGATCCCGCGCCGCAGGTATGGCACCTTGGATCGGCGCATCTTGCCGAGATCGCGCCCACCGACGATCACCGTGCCCTCGGTCGCGTCCAGCTCCTTGATCAGCAGGCGAATGAAGGTCGACTTGCCCGAGCCCGAGGGCCCCACCAAGAACACGAACTCGCCCGCCTCGATCGACAGCGACACGTCCTCCAGCCCGACCACGTCCGTGCCGTAGCGTTTGGTCACACCCTCGAAAATCACCATCGGACCATCGCCCGGACGCAGCAGGCTTCGGCGATCAATACGGCGCTCGACATCCCGAGCGGGACGACTTGCGGAACGTGATGGCTCTGCTGAATTCAGCTCAGCATCGGTGTCGGTCTCGGTGCTCATGCTGCGACCCTCGGACGGGCGGTCATCTTCAACCGCCGTTTGGGAACCGTGAGATCCGGATCCGCTTCGGCCTCGGCGCACGATCGGCGTCCGGGAAGCCCGAGAAGGGTATCCCGCTTCCGTGGCGCCTGTCAAACCGCCGTAACCCCTGTAAATACGCCACTGCTCAGAAGGCCTTACCCCGTTGGGATTCGCCAAACCCGGCAAAGTTCCTTGCCGGATCTCGCCTTCTCCGCCTACCGTACAGCTAATTGAGCTTGGCCCGACGCTCCAGCTCGGCGCGAATGAATCCATCCAGATCGCCATCCAACACGCTTTGGGCATTCCCGACCTCGACCCCGGTGCGCAGGTCTTTCACCAGCGTATACGGGTGGATCACGTAGCTCCGGATCTGGCTGCCGAATCCAATCTTGAGGCTTTCTCCGCGGGCCCGGGCCGCCTCCTCTTCCCGCCGCTCGAGTTCTTGTTGCACGATCCGAGCGCGCAACATGCTCATCGCCGTCGCGCGGTTCTGCATCTGGGAGCGCTCGTTTTGGCATTGGACGACGATTCCCGTCGGTTGGTGCGTGATCCGTACCGCCGATTCGGTCTTGTTGACATGCTGGCCACCTGCCCCGGACGCACGGTACGTATCGATCTTCAGGTCCTTCTCATCGATCTCGACCGGGACGTCATCACTGACCAGCGGCGCGACATCTACCGCCGCAAATGAGGTCTGGCGACGATGCGCCGAGTCGAAGGGCGACAGCCGCACCAAGCGATGCACCCCGCGCTCGGCCGAGGTCAGACCGTAGGCGCTCGGACCGGAGATCGTCATCGTGACGCTCTTGATCCCGGCCTCGGCACCCTCTTGGATCTCTTTGATATCCGCGGCAAAGCCACGGGCCTCGGCCCAGCGCATATACATGCGCATCAGCATCTCGGCCCAGTCCTGGGCGTCGGTGCCGCCCTCCCCGGCATTGATGGTCATGACGGCGTCGCCCGCATCGTGCTCACCGCTAAACAGGCGCAACTCTTCCAGACGCGCCAACTGGGCCTCGACGCGATCGAGCCCGTCGGCGAGCTCCATCGCGAACTCATCCCCCTCATCGCCCTCTTTTGCGACCTCGATGAGATCATCGAGGTCCCCGATCTCCCGGGCGAGGTGCTCGTGCTCGATACGCCGATCGCGCACCGCCGCGTGTTCGGCAGAGACGCGTGATGCGACCTGCGGGTCGTCCCAGAAACCAGGTTCCTGCATGAGCTGCTCGAGCTCGTCCTGACGGGCCGCGAGCGCCGCGGGATTGAGGTAGGCGCCGAGCATCTCCACCCGCTCACGCAAGCCCGCGATCCGCTGGCCAAGCTCATCGAGTGTCGTCGTGTCGGGTGGTGTCATCGAAGCGGTGCGGCCCGTGCTACTCGGCCGCGCCGTGGCACTTCTTGTACTTGATCCCGGACCCACACCAACACGGATCGTTGCGGCCAATACGCTGTTGGTCGGAGACGATCCGCTGCTCTACCGCCGGCATCGCGGGAGGCTCGGCCTCCACGACCGCGGCAAGGCTCGGATCATGCGCGACGACCGCCTCGAGTGCCTGGAAGCCTTGAACCGGCTCCTCCTGGAAGGAGTAGCCGACCTGGGCGGGCTGGGTCGGCTCGCGTTCGGCGGGCGGCGGGGTCTCGACGTGGAACATGTAGCGCACAAACTCGCGACGAATCATCGACATCGTCTCGTCGAACATCGCGTGACCCTCGATGCGGTAGGACGAGAGCGGGTCGTGCTGGGCGAGCGCGCGCAAGTGAATGCCTTCGCGCAGGTAGTCCATCGCGTACAGGTGCTCGCGCCAATGCAGGTCCACGACCTGCAGCAATATGTAGCGCTCCCACTCACGGATGTTCTCGGGCCCAATTAGCGTCTCGTGGCGCTCGTAGGCGTCGATGGCATCATCTTCGAGCCGGTCCAAGAGGTCGCCGCGCGTCGCCGCGTCGCCGTCGCCGGGCGTCAACAGATCGGCCTCGGTCAGCAGCACCGAATAGAAGGTCCGCAGGCTGGCGAGAAGTCCTTCCAGATCCCATTCGGTCGCATCGAGGTCCTCGCCGGCGAAGCGGTCGACCTCTTCTACCAACACCTCGGCGATCCAGTCGCGCGCCTGTTCGGAGAGGTCTTCGCCCTCCAATACGCGGCGACGCTCCGCATAGATCACCTCACGCTGCTTGTTCAACACGTCGTCGTACTCCAACACCGTCTTGCGGATGTTGAAGTTCATCTCCTCGACCTTCTTTTGTGCGCCCTCGATCGTGCGCGTGAGCATCTTGGATTCGATCGGGAGATCGTCACCCGGACCGAGGCGATCGAGAATCCGGTAGATCCGGTCACCGGCGAACACGCGAATCAGGTCGTCTTCGGCCGAGAGATAGAACCGCGTACGCCCGGGGTCACCCTGGCGACCAGATCGACCACGCAACTGGTTGTCGATCCGTCGACTCTCGTGTCGCTCGGTGCCGATCACGTACAGCCCGCCGAGGATCGCGACGCCGTCTCCCAGTTTGATATCCACACCGCGACCCGCCATGTTCGTCGCAATCGTGACCGCGCCGATCGCACCCGCGTCCTTGATGATCTCCGCCTCACGGTCGTGCTGCTTGGCGTTCAAAACGTTGTGCGGAACGTTGCGCTCGGACAGATGCTGGGACAGCGACTCGGAGATCTCGACAGAGATCGTGCCGACGAGCACTGGCTGACCACGTTCGTGGGCTGTTGCGATGTCATCGACCACCGCGGTGAACTTTGCGTCCTTGGTCTTGAAGATGTAGTCCTGCTCGTCCAGGCGCCGGATCGGTTGATTGGTCGGGATCGTCACGACGTCGGCGTTGTAGATCTTGTTGAACTCGTTGGCCTCGGTTGCGGCGGTGCCGGTCATCCCCGAGAGCTTGTCGTACATGCGAAAGTAGTTCTGGAGGGTGATCGTCGCGAGCGTCTGGTTCTCCTCGCGGATCGCCAATCCCTCCTTGGCCTCGATCGCCTGGTGCAGCCCCTCCGAGTAGCGTCGGCCTTCGAGCACTCGCCCGGTGAACTCGTCGACGATCAGGACCTCGCCCTCGCGGACGATGTACTCCTTGTCCTTGCGATAGAGCGCGTGCGCCTTGAGGGCTTGGATCAGGTGATTCACCAATTGCCCGTGGATGTCGAGATACAGGTTCTCGATGCCCAGCGCGCGTTCCACCTTCTCGACCCCGCTCTCGGTCGGCGATGCGGAACGCTGCTTCTCATCGACCTCGTAGTCGACGCGCTTGCGCAAGGTGGGGATGATACGTGCGAAGCGGTAGTAGGCGTCGGCCGCGGCCTCGGGGATCCCAGAGATGATCAGCGGCGTGCGAGCCTCATCGATGAGGATCGAGTCGACCTCATCCACGATGCAAAAGCAATACCCGCGCTGCACGGTGTCGGACAGTTGGACGGCCATGTTGTCGCGCAGGTAGTCGAATCCGAATTCGGCATTTGTGCCGTAGGTCGCATCCGCGGCATAGGCATCGCGTCGGGTCAGCGGATCGAGCGTGGTCTCGATCACGCCAACGCTGATTCCCAGGCCCGTATACACCGGACGCATCCACTCGGCGTCACGACGCGCCAGGTAATCATTGACCGTGACCACATGCACGCCCTCGCCCGCCAGCGCGTTGAGGTACACCGCAGCCGTCGCGGAAAAGGTCTTGCCCTCACCGGTCTTCATCTCGGCGATGCGTCCGGCGTGCAGAACTTGCGCACCGATCAGCTGGACGTCATACAACCGCAGTCCCAACGTGCGACGCCCCACCTCACGCACGAGCGCGAATGCGTCGATCAGGACGTCGTCGAGCTCCGCCCCGTTGGCGACCTGCTCGCGGAGTTCGTTGCTGCGGCGCAGCAGCTCGTCGTCGGTGAGCTGCTCCAGCTCCGGTTCACGAGTGCCAATCGCCACGACGCGCGCCTGCATCTGCTTGATCTGGCGACCCTCGCCAAACCGCAGCACCTTATTAAGGAGATCCGTCGACACCTAAACCTCAGCTAATGGCCGATGTGGGTTCCGCGATCGTAGCAACGGTGCCGACGATCGCGGGCTGCGCTCGGTGCCGGCGCGCGCGAACGACGCGCCAGCGGCTACGCGAACTCGGGAACAATCAACCCCACATCGCCATCGTGACGGCGATAGACGACATTGACGTCCCCGGTGTCCGCACTGCGGAACACATAGAAGTCATGATGGAGCATGTCCATGTGCAGCGCCGCCTCCTCGGAGGACATCGGCTTCACGACAAACTGCTTGGTCTTGACCACACGCGGCCCCTCGGCTTCGGCTTCGTGCTGGAGCTCGGGCACGATCATCTCGACGGGCTCAGGAGCCTGCTCGTGTGGGGCACGATGGCGGCGGCGGCGCTCACGGTACCGCGCTGCCTGACGCTCGAGCTTGTGCGCAGCTTGGTCAATGGCGATGTACATGT
>JADGPH010000178.1 GCA_017882555.1 Thermoleophilia bacterium | reverse complement strand
GTCGAATTCGGTTCGCCAATCAACGCTGGGTGCAGTTCTGTATTGACAACGGCGGACAACCTGACGCTGTATCGCCGCCCGCCGATTATCTGGCTGCGTGCGATCCCCACACCGCGGCGGGCCTAGGCGCGGTGCTGGCCGGTGAGGCCGACTACTTCGAGACTGAGTATCCGTGTCACGGGCCGACGGTAGAGCGCTGGTTCCGGATGGTCGCGACGTCCCTTGCGGGTGGAGCCCTCGTCCTGCACCTGGACATCACCGGCGAGTACGTCCGTGTGAGCCGATGGCTGGAAACAACTCCGTCAGCGATCATCGAACTCGGCCCCGGCGGGGACGCCGTTTTCGTGAATCAGGCGTGGTCGCGGTACATGCGAGTCCCAAGACGCTCATTGCTGGGTCGGAACTGGGCCGACCACCTCCCCGGTGAGGACCGCGAGCGACTCATCGGCGCCGCAGAAGCGAGTGCGGCCGACCACACGGATCGCACCATAGACATCGCCCTTCCGATGGATGACGGCAGCATCAGCTGGATACGTTTCCTGATCAGCGCGTACACCGATGACTACGGACGGCTACGCCGGGTGTCGTTGGTCGGCATGGATGTGACGGCACCTCGCCAACTTAACGAGCAACTCGCGGCGGCCGCGGAGCGCGAACGCATCGCCGCCGACATTCACGACGTAGTCATTCAAGACCTGGTTGCGACCGGTATCGGGCTCGAGGTGGCACAGCGCCAAGGCAAGGTCACTCCCGATCTCCTCGCCGACGTGAGCCACAGCCTCGACCGCAGCATCGCCGATCTGCGCGCACTCGCGGTAAGGCTGCCCTCTCAGCGCCTGGGCTCAGCCGATGTCGATGTGGTGGTCCGACGCGCCGCGCTGGCACTCGGCTTCCGACCGACGGTCAAGATCGACGTTGACCTCGCAGTTCTGGACGAACACACCTCGGCACACTTGGTCGCGGTCATCAACGAGGCGCTCTCGAACGTCGCCCAGCATGCTCACGCCACGCGATCCAGCGTGCTCATTGCGCGGGACGGCGGCGACTTGGTGCTCGCAGTCCGCGACGACGGGATTGGCATGCCGGACGCGCCTAGCCGTCGGAGTGGTACCGCCAACATCGCCCGCCGCGCCACCGAGTTGGGAGGCGCCGCAACCTGGTCTCGCGGTCGTGACGGCGGAACCGTGCTCGATTGGCGCGTGCCACTTAACGAATCGCGCCCAAGCGCCTGAAGCCCGGCCGGTTGCGAAAGAGCGGCGGGAGCCCGGGATGTCCGCGGCGAACGACCACCCTCGCGTATCACTGTCGGACTCGCATTCCGAGCGCGTTCGTGAAATCCGCTTCATCGTCAAAGGCCGCAGCGAACGCCTCGGCGTCGTGCACGTTCCACGCGTCCACGACCGCACGAACAAGGTGCCGTATGGCTTCCTCGGACTGAACAGACATGTCGCCTCTCGCGTTGTTGCAGATGCCGCGCGTCGCACCGTCCCGGAGCGAAGTCCGCCAGCACCACACCTCGGCACAGGCGAGTGGTCATGCGGCGGCACGTCAGGCCATGATGGTCGCATGCCGATCGTGCCGCGTCCCTCGTCGCTGCGATCGGTCGTCCGTCGATCCTCACGCACGGCGCGAATCCCCCACATCCCCGACGTGGATCGTAGTCAGGCGATAGTTGACTTCGCGGTATATCGCGACGGGATCCGGCAGCCGGATTTCGAGACGTGGAAGGACGCGCACGACGATGTCCTCCAATCCGGGACCGGATTCGTGTGGATCGGGCTGCATGATCCGAGCGCTCGCCAGCTCGCCGTCATCGGCGATCATTTCGGCTTGCATCCGCTTGCCGTCGAGGATGCCGCCGGCGCCCACCAACGCCCCAAGGTCGACGAGTACGACGACATGGTGTTCGCCGTGGTCAAGACCGTCCACTACGACGAGATGGGACCGCACGAACTCACTGAGGTCATCGACACCGGTGAGATCATGGCGTTTCTTGGCGAGAACTTCGTCATCACGGTTCGGCACGGACAGCATGGTGGGTTGCGCGCCCTTCGACGAGCGCTGGAGTCCGATCCGGTCCGCCTGCGCCGCGGCCCGTCGGCCGTTCTGCACGGTGTCCTGGACCTCGTCGTGGACAACTACGTCCAGGTCTGCGACGCGCTTCAGTCTGACGTCGATGAGGCGGAGGTCGCGGTCTTCGCCGGCGCGGACCGCTCCGCCCAGAGCAATCGGATGTACATCCTCAAGCGCGAGGCGCTCACCCTGCGCCGGGTGACCGCCCCGCTGGCTGCACCACTTCGCAGGCTTGGCGACGGCTCGATCCGCCTCATCGCGGAGGACGTCCACGAGTACTACCGCGACGTGGAAGATCACCTGACCCAGGTCGTCGAGCAGATCGCGGCCTTCGATGAGCTACTGAACACGCTGGTCAACGCCAACCTTGCCCAGGTCTCCGTCGCCCAGAACGAGGACATGCGCAAGATCTCTGCATGGGTCGCGATCGCCGCAGTGCCGACCATGGTTGCTGGCCTCTACGGGATGAACTTCGACAACATGCCCGAGCTGCACTGGCGCTTCGGCTATTTCCTCGTCCTAGGCGTCGTGACGACAACCTGTGTCCTGTTGTTCAGAGCGTTCAAACGCAACCATTGGCT
>JADGPH010000177.1 GCA_017882555.1 Thermoleophilia bacterium | reverse complement strand
CTGGGCGGGCTTTTGGCCGGCACTGGTCTCGTTGGGGGTTATGTTGTTGGTCTTCGGTGCCTTTGCCCTCCACGGCCTGGCGCGCCTCGGCAAGGACTAGGACACCGACCCGCATAGGGACACTGGATCGGTGGCCCTATGCGGGATCCGCCCGGACATCCGGCGGGGAGATCCGGGCGACGCGTGATGGCCCACGGGGTTGCATCCGACACGTGATCCCTCCTCCCCCGGGGCTCACTTTCTTGAGGTTGAACTCGATTCATCGCTCGGGGGGCGCCCGAACACGGCGCGCACCACAAACCAGCCCACCACGAACACGGCCGCACACGCGGACGCGATAACGAGCTGGCCCACCGCCAGCGCGACAAACTCCACCACGACCAGCAGCGCGGCCACCACGAGGCTGGCGATCGCCAGGCGCTGTCGAGTCATGCGGGACATGCCAGCAGCGTACGCGTCACCCCGATCAATGTCCGCATGCCCGGCCATCGGGGGTGTGGCGCGCATCGCCTGCACGGACCCCGGGGACCCACGTCCCGCCACCCTCCAGCCGTCTCCACCGGCCCGAGGTGGCAGCGCGGCGGCGCCCCCATAGCCCGCGTGCGGTGCGCGCTGCCCACACACGCACGCTCCTACCTCTGACGTGCGGTCGACCAGTAGGGTGGCGGCCATGCGCACTGACCTGCTTGCCGAGCTCTCCAACTCCCACGGCACCTCTGGCCGGGAGGCCGCCATCGCCGCCATTGTGCGCCGAGAACTTGGCCCCGACGTCGACCGCATCGAGGCGGACCCACTCGGTGGACTCTGCGGCATTCGCGAGGCCGTCCCGGGCACCGCGGATCCGGTGCGACTGATGCTCGCCGCCCACATGGACGAGATCGGCTTGATGGTGACCGCGATCGAGGAGTCCGGATTCATCCGGATCATTCCCTTGGGCGGGTGGGACGATCGCACCCTGGTCAGCCAGCGGGTCGTCATCCACGGCCGCCAGGCGGTCCCTGGGGTCGTCGGGGTGCCGCCCGTCCACCAGCTCAGCACCGATGCGCGAGGTCGCGCCCCGAAGATGGCCGATCTGCTCATCGACACCGGACTCCCCGGCGAGCGGGTACGCGAGCTCGTCCGACCCGGCGACGTGGTCACACGCGCACGCGCGTTTGCCCCGCTCGGTGACCTGCTGAGTGGCAAGGCCCTCGACGACCGGGTCGGAGTCTTTGTCATGTTGGAGGCCGTGCGTGCGGCCAAGCGCTCACCGGTCCACGTGCTGGCAACGGCGACCGTCCAGGAAGAGGTGGGCCTGCGCGGTGCCCGCGTCGCGGCGACACGACTCTGTCCGGACATCGGTGTCGCGATCGACACCTGCCCCTCGACCGATGGCCCCGGCCATACAACGTCCGGCGGCACCAAGCTCGGCGGGGGCGCCGCGATCCGCATCATGGACGCAAGTGCGATCGGCTCACATCGACTGGTTGCATTCCTCGAGCAGCTCGCCATCGACCACGATATCCCCCACCAGTTTCACGTCTCCGACAAGGGCGGCACCGACACGCAATCGCTGCAGCTGTCGGGCATGGGCTCGATTGCCGGGTGCGTGTCGATCCCGACCCGCTACGGGCATTCATCCATCGAGGTCTGCCACCCCGCCGACGTCCAGGCCGCAATCGATCTTGTCGTTTCGCTGATCGAGGCGGCCCACAGCTTTGCCGTGGGCAACGTCGAGCCCACCCCCTCCTCGTCAACCGTTGCGACGTTCGGGTGGACAGGCCCTCAGCCCGGCTGAACCACACCGTTCGAGTGGATTACCACGCGAGACATGCCACCCGGGATCTCCACCGGGCGCCCGCTCACAAACAGCTGCACGCCGGTCGTGACATCGAACCTCAACCAGATGCCGCCGGTCGTCGCGAACTGGCGCATCGCCCCGGCCACGATAGTGCCGGAAAAGAGCACCTTGCCCTTCGCGGTGGCCTGGCGCACGGTCACTTGGCTCCCCGTGCCGGGCGAGCCCACCAGGCTGACCTCGGGCGCCGTCGCCCCCAGGCCCGTAGGGCTCGTCCTCGATGGAGTGGCGGCGGCAGGGGTCGTGCGCCCAGGAGTCGTTGGCGTCGAGACCTGGAGTCCGATCGGACGTACATTCCACGCCGCCCCCACCCAAAGGGCAACCAAGAGCGCCCCGAGGACACCGACCACAAGCCACGCGATGGCGCCCTTCTTGCGCATCCCACCGCGGCGTCGTGGCCGCGCGCGCGGCAGGCTCGTTCGACGGCGTGGTGACACGGTGTGTGTCGTCTGCGGCTCATCGCCGCCGGGCACCCCACCCATGCGCTCGTCAAGCTCTTGGACGAGCGCATGGGAATCGAGACCGAGGAACGTGGCGTACGTGCGCAAGAACCCACGGGCGTAGGCGCGTTCCGGCAGCAGATCAAACCGTTCGTCCTCAAGGGCTGTCAAATAGCGCGCACGAATCCTCGTCTCGAGCTCACAGTCTGAAAGCTCAAGCCCTTGGCGCTTGCGCGCGTCGCGCAGTGTGTTCCCAATAGCAATCATGCGATCCGTCGCGTGGTCTTCCTCGTACGGGCAGTCTGGACGTGTGCCGGCCACACGTGATGCCACATCGCTGCAACATCAGCGTGCACCAAGATAATCCGAGTCGGTCAGCCACGCCCCGGATCGCTCACGCCGCACGCCCACCCGCGTCCTGCGGTGCCTCGGGATAGTTCTACACGGTCTGGACCGGTCATACGAATCCCCGGCCCGTGATGCGCGTCGGTGTTGCACGACCCACGTCGCGAATGGGACGTTCCGCGGGCGCCAGAGCACGGGAGGTGGCGGACGACCACACCCTCGCCGGACGCATCAGCTCATCCCGCGCGATCCTCGGCGCTGGCCGTCACGGCAATCGGCCCCTCTGCGCGACGGTCCACCACCGCGTGGCGTCGGGCCTCCTCACCCACCGCCCCCTCATTCACGAGCTTGAGCGCAGGACGAATCTCGCCCTGCTCGCGCACCGCCAGCAGCGAATGCATGTCGGTCCGTGGCGGAGACATCTTCATCACGCTCCGCACGCAAGCTGGCTGCGTCATCTGGACTTTCGCGGACCCCGGACCGGCAGCCGCAACCCCGGAAGTCCACGGCGACCCCCGGCGAGTCCGCCACACCGACGCGCTAGAGGCCGCCGTGCGCCGCGATCAAACTCACCGCAAACGAGATCATCAGCAGCCCGAAAATGCCACCAGCAATCTGCGACGAGAGTTTGCTGTAGGCGATGTGTCCGCGCCCATATCCCGAGAGCACAAAGCCGGCCAGCGCACCGCCGATCAATCCACCCAGGTGACCACCGATCGAGACCCCGGGAATGAACAAGGTGATCACCAGATTGATCAGCAAGAATGCGCCAAGACCGCTCTGCATGATCGCGATTCCGCGCTGGCGCGACATCACCACCAGCGCGCCCATCAGCCCGAAGATCGCTCCCGATGCCCCGATCGTCAGCTCATTCGGCGAGAGCAGCAGCGCCCCGGCAGACCCCCAAAACAGACTCACCGCATAGATGAGGATCATCCGCCGCGGTCCGACATAGCTCTCGACCGCGGTACCCAAGATCCACAACGCCCACATGTTGAACGCAACATGGACGACGCTTGCGTGGATAAACGCCGCGGTGATGAGGCGCCAGGTCTCACCATTGGCGATCGCCGGACCGTAGAGTCCGCCCTTGGTGACGATGGACGATGCGCCCCCGCCCTGGATTCCGACGCCTTGTGCAAGCTCAGCGAGGAACACCAGCACGTTGATGACCACCAGCGTGATGGTCACCGTGTTCTGCTGACCCGGTCGGGCGATGTTCCGCACGGCGCGCCGACGCGTTGCCTGGGCCATCCCGGTAGCTGCCTTGCCTGCGCATTCCGGGCAGCGAATGCCCACTGCTGCCGGACTCATGCATTCGGTGCAGATCGGCCGCTCGCACTGGGAACAACTCAGCAGCGTCTCACGATCGGGGTGGCGATAGCAGTAGTGCGTGTCGCTCGCAGGGGCATCAGTCATCGGCGCTCAGGATCGTAGCGAGATGCACGGTCGGCCGACGCGATGTCGCCACGGCACTACTCCCAAGACGAGAGCCAGCACCTGTAAGCTCAGCGGCGGGTGTTCTGCCGACCACAGTGGCGGTCCGTGAGCATTGGAGCGCGCGCGCGGTTGCGCCGATTGCCACATGCTCACGGCGATTGACGACGACGGCCAATCGGCCTTCAATGCGTCATGCTGCCGAATTGGGTCTGTGGTATTCACACGGCTCATCCGACGGACCGACCACGACAGACCAAGAGGCCGCGTATGACAGTGCCGCCGCCGCCGTTTGCCACCATGCCGCCACATGGGCTCCCCGATCTGATCGAGCATGACGCCTGCGCGCTCGCCGCATTCGTGACGCGCGATGGGCAGCCCGATCGACGGATGGTCGAGCACGCCTTGGAGGGGCTCCAGATGATGGTGCACCGCTCCGGCAGCGTTGACGGTGAAGGTGACGGCAGCGGGCTGCTGATCGATATCCCGCGCCCCCACTGGAGCCGGCGTTTGGCTGCGCACGGCCTCGACCCCGAGATCGTCCACGATCCGCGCTTCGTCGTCGGACACATCTTCTTCGAATCCGAGCAGGCCGCCCACGATCAGGTCGAGCGGCTGCATGAGATTCTTGCCGAGCACGGGTTTGAGGTGCTGTGGTCGGGTGAGGGACTCGTCGATCGCTCGGCACTGGGCCCACGGGCCGCCGAGACCCCGCCCGTGTTTTGGCAAGTCGCCGCGCTCGCCCGCCACGGCGGTCGGTCCGCGTCGTACGACTGCTACGCGACGATGGTGCAATTCGAGCAGTCCATCGACTGCCATGTGGCGTCGTTCTCGGCCAACGACGTCGTCTACAAGGTGCAGGGACAGCCCGAGGTGATCAAGAGGTTCTATCCGGAGTTCGCCGAGGATGACTTTGCCGCGTCCCGGATCATCGCTCACAATCGCT
>JADGPH010000176.1 GCA_017882555.1 Thermoleophilia bacterium | reverse complement strand
GGCCCGCTCGCCGTCCACACGTTGGCGGCGCTGGAGAACGCGGGACTCGTCCTGTGTGCGAGCGCAGCGCTGGCCTCGGTGATCGGACCGATTGCCGCCGGCGTGTTCGGCGTGATGGTGTTCATCAGTGCCCAGGCGGTGGTGAACCTCAAGGCCGACCTTGATCAGGGCGCGATCCAACGCGCCTCGCGATCGTTGATCGACCCCGTCTACAGCATCTTGCCGCGCGCAATCGTCTCGCCAATGATTGCCAGCCTGCAACACCGCAGCGACGCCGGCCCCGCGGCACCGACGATCGACATCAACGGCCTGACGGTCTTCGTGCCCGCCTCGCGGCCCCTCGACGTCATGTGGACGCTTATGTGGATCCTGATCTTCGCGGGCCTTGCAACATACGGCGTACGCCGCCGCCAGCTCTAGCGACACGCATCCCGCGGGCACGTGCGGTGGGCGTACCAACTGGATGCGGGGAGACTGCGGCTAGCTGGGAACCGACGGGGTGATCGGGTTGTAGAGCGTGTCGCGCTCGGCGGGCACCTTGCCCCCGCTGCGGATCAGTTCGGCCATGCGGTCCTGCGACAGACCCAGCGGCGTTTGCACCGTGGTCGCATGGGCGATCCGCTCTTCGATCAATGTTCCCGACAGATCATCGAGCCCGTAGGTCAGCGCGTCGGTCGTGATCTCTTCACCGAGCATGACCCAGTGACCCTTGATGTGCGCGAAGTTGTCCAAGAACAGACGTGCGGTCGCAATGATGCGCAGCTTCTCTTCACGATTCGGACCTGGCAGATACGCAAAATCCGTATTGCCCGGGAGGAATGGCAACGGAATAAACGCCTGAAAACCGCCGGTCTCGTCCTGGAGATCACGCAGGCGATCCATATGATCGACCTGCTCGGCCGGCGTCTCGAAGTGGCCAAACAAGAGCGTCGCATTGGTCCGCATGCCCTGCCCGTGGGCCTCGCGATGCACCTCGAGCCACGTTTCGGCCGGTACCTTGCGATCGGCAATAATCTCGCGAACGCGCGAGGAAAACACCTCGGCGCCGCCGCCAGGCATCGTGTCGTGACCGGCAGCACGAGTGCGCTCCAAGGCCTCGCGATGCGAGACCTTCGACATCCGCGCAATGAAGTCGATCTCGACGGCGGTGAGCGCCGTCAGTGCAACATGTGGGAACGCGCCCTTGAGTTCGGAAAAGAGCTCTTCGTAATACGGAAGGTCGTACTCCTTGGTCATGCCACCGACGATGTGCAGTTCGGTGATGCCCTGACCCACAAGTTGGCCCGCGCGCTCAACCAGCTGGTCAACGCTGTAGGCGTAGGCGCGCTCATCCTTTTCGGTCCACACGGCAAACGCACAGAACCCGCAGCCGACCACGCAGATGTTGGTGGGATTCAGGTGCGCGTTGACGTTGTATGTGATCTCGTCGCCGAATCGACGCCGTACCACCTCGTCGGCTGCGGCACCCAGCTCTTCGAGCGGCGCGGTGTCATAGAGGAGGATGGCCTCCTCGGGAGTGATGCGGCCACCGTCAGCCGCCCGAGCAAGAATGCGATCAGTCATGGCCCTAAGGCTAGCAATGTCATCGGCCTCGGGCGCAGATGACCCGCATCTCGGTACGATCGGCACATGGCGGAATCGGCACTCAAGGAATGGGCGGTCACCTGCGAGGCGCTTGCGGCAGGCGAGCAGATCGTAATCGTGCGCAAAGGCGGAATCGGCGAGAAGCGTTTTGAGCTTCCCCACCCGTCGTTCTTTTTGTTTCCCACCTACGCCCACCAGCGGCCGGAGCTGGTACGGCCCGACGCCGCCCAGCGGTATGCGAGCGCGCTCGGGCGGCGGGAGGACCCCGACCGACTTCCGTTGGCGCTGTGGGCGACGATTCATGACTCATACGCCATTCGTGAGCCCGAGGCGCTCGACGCGATCGGCCCATTGCAGATCCTGACCGGTGACTACGCCCACGAGCGGCTGCGGTGGCGGCGTACCCAACCGCTGTGGGTGGTGGTACTGCGGGTCTGGCGCGTCGAGACGCCGCCGATTCTGGCCGTCACTCCCGAGCACGGCGGCTGTGTCAGCTGGGTCGATCTCCCGCGGGCGATCGTCCTTGGGACGCACACGCCCACGCTTGATGACGGGGCCTTTGCGCGCGCAGCGAACGACGTGACACGTGCGCTTGCCCCGTTCGCGATCTCCGCGTGACCCGAGCACCGCGAACCCGCATGGTACGGTTGGCGCCATGAGCCATGTCGAAGCGTTCGATGCCGTCCTCGACGACTTGCCCGGTGACTGGTCCTTCTTTGAGGCGTACGTCGCCCTCGATGATCCCAATCGCTTGAGTGACGCTCGTGTCGCGTTGGCCCGAGCCAATGCTCGCCCACTCTACGGCGCCGGTGACCACGACTTTTCGATCACGATTGCCAACACCCACGGCCACGGCGCACGGGTTGGGGTCGTCCGTTCGGCATTGCAGTTGCTGGACGACCTCCACATCACCGGGCGCACCTGGGCCGGGCAGGCCACCGTCTTGACGCGACCCGCGCCTGCTCATCGCTACGGACCGTAGCGATGTACCGCAGCGATGACGACATAGCGCTCCTGACCGAGCTCGCTGGCGTCCTCGACCAGACCGTCGCCGCTGGCGGCCTCTCCGCAGGGATGTACTTACTCCTCCGTGAGTTGGTACGCGCCGATCCGGGAGAACCGGTGACAATCGGCAATCTCGCGGCCCGCCTGGGTGCCGAAGGCGATGAGGTGGCGGAGCTTGCGGCGCGGCTTGTCCAAGACGAACTGGCCACGGCGCGCCCCAACGGCGTGACGGCGACCGACGTTGGCCGTGCCCGTGCCGAAGTGCTCGAGCGCGGCGCAAACGACGCCATGCTCGCCTACGTGATTGAGCGGCCCCACACCGCAACGATCTACGGCCTGGTCGCTTCGATGCAATCCGGCCGGTTCACGATCGAAGACCTGATCGACTTCATCGCCGAAGGACCAACCCGCTCCGACCCGTCGTGACCGCCGCCAGCTACGTCCCGTTCGGGGTCGTCGCCGCGACGGTGCTGGCGCTGATCTGGATGGTCATCTACAAGCGCCGGTCCCAGCGCGAGGACAACGAGCGCTAGATCACTGCCGAGTCGCCGAGCGAACTCCACACGTCAAGCTTGGTCCGCAGGCGCTTGATGACCTCAGCGGTGAATTCCTCGGTCGAGGAATGACCACTGAGGTCGGCGGTCCGTATATCGTCGGCGACGGCTTCGAGTGCAGCCTCGTAAATCCCCCGCGACACCATCGACGCGGCGGGGTCCCCCACGAATCCCAAGAGCGCCGCGCCGGCGAGGATCATCGCCAGGGGGTTGGCAATGCTCTTGCCTTCCAGGCCGGGTGCGGTGCCATGAGGGGCGTCGGCCATTACGGTCTTGGGGTTGAGATCATCATCGAACGCCAGCAGCAGCGATTCCGCCCCGGCGATCGAGCCGAACAGCTGCAACACCATGTCCGATAGGCAGTCCCCATCGCGATTGAGCGCCGGCACCACCAGCGCGTCACCGGTGTGGGTGATCAACCCCGCATAGGCCGCATCGATCAGTACGGGGCGATAGCGGACGTCGCGATGCCGTTCGGACGCGAAATCGAGTTCTTCTTTCATCATGCCCTCATACACCGGCGAGACGGTCCACTTGGGTCCCCCGTACACCGTGGCGCTCATGCGACGCGCCTGTAAGAACGAGAACTCCGCAACGGCACGGCAAGTCCGACGCGAGATGTGCTCGGTACGCCACGCGACCTCATCGAGCCCAGTCCCTTCACGGTGCTCAACGGCCCCATATGCATCGTCGACGGCCATGCGCACCACCGAGATCGGTGCGTGAATACCTCCAATCGGGCGTACACCCGGTAAGCGGCGCCCGGTACGGATGATCACCCGCCCGTCGATCTCCTCGCGCAACAGCGCGTTCGGACTGCCCACATCCCCCGACGCTTCCGGGGTAATCGTCGCGGCTTTCAGACCGAACCCCGCCCGACGCATTGCTTGAGCGGCATCATGCACCACCTGGTTACCCGTGCGTCGACGGGACTCCAGCGAGAGGTCGTAATGCTCGAATGTCAGCGGCAAGCCCGATACACCAGGATCGAGGACCCGCAATGCCTCGACAAGCAACTCCTGGCCAGTCTGGTCGCCTTCCATCACAATAATGGTCGTCGGCTCCACGACACGGAGCCTATAGACGAGCCCGGACTCCCGCGCACGCACGGCCACATTCGCTAAAGACCAGGCCAGCACCGATCGCGCGGTCTACGGGCCCGATGGCGCCGTCCGTTGATACTCCATCACGTAGCGACGCACGCGCGCCGGCTTGTCCATGCGCGCACTCAACTGGCGGACGTGTTCGGTCACCGCCGTCGAGGCGATGTACGCGTCTGCGTCTGCCGCCGTTGCCCATACCGCGAGGCATCCGTATTCGCCGATCTGGTCATCGCAAAACAGCACGTGCTCATGGGCGTCTGTCGCCAGTTCGGCCAACGTCGCGGCGATTGCCCGAGCCTCGTCCATGGTGCCAGGGCCCAACCGGAAGGCTATCTCGGTGCCGATCATCGCCCCGCGCCGGGTAGCCCGCTGTCGAGCGGGGTCAGATGGGCCGCTACGATCTCGGCAGCGCCCTGATCGCAGGCGCTGACCACCGCCCCGAGGCGATCGGCGAGCCGCATTCCCAATCCCGCCGTGATCGCTGCGCGTTCGAACCCGCCGAGGGTCGCGACGAGCTCCGGGGTCATCTGCTCCTGCTGGGCCACAAGATGCTCTGAGGCCTGTACGAACCGGCCATAGGCGCGGTTCGCACGCTCCTGGAGCGCAAACAGCACGTCGATCTGCGTCAGCGACGCAATCGCACGCAGGGGTGATTCACGCCATTGCGCCATCGCCATCGCGTGCTCGGCCGTTGCCCCGATCGCGTCACTCATCACCGCAGGTTCGTCGGTCAACGCCAGGACCCGCGCCGCCGCGCTGGAGACCTCTCCGAGCCGCGACACATCGATTTCGGCCTCCAGTTGTTCCCAGACCAAGCTCACCGTCGCAGTGCGCTGTACAACGTGCGCATCGGTGACGGGCCTACCCTCGTGGGTCAGACACAAAAACCCGGGGCCATCGAAGGCGCACAGATAGGTCCGCGCACCCATGGCGAGCTCCACCTCGCGTAGTCCCAAGGGTGCGCGAGCCGCATGCTGCTCGGCCGACGCTCGCGCGTTCCCAAGGCGCAAGACCAGGTCCTCGAGGGCATCGTCAAGGGCAAGTCCCGCGGGATCTGCTGCACTTTTCAGCCATCCGTCGGGGCGTCGGGTCATAGGTTGAGTCTAGACAGACCCGTGTGGCGCGTACACTCGAACTGTGCTCTCCCATCACGTCTCACCTGACGCCAGGCCACTGCCCGGCGCGATCGAACTCGCGGCGAAGATGGCCAAAGTGATCTGCGATCGTGAGCGAGTCGTGCTCGACGTCCCCGCTCGGTCGGCCGCAGTATTGGTGCCGATGTTTGATCGAGACGAGCGACCACATATCATCCTGACCAAGCGCACTCATACCCTCCTTGAACATCCAGGCCAGGTGAGCCTCCCCGGCGGTCGGCGTGACCCCGCCGATACCGATCTCCGGATGACAGCGCTGCGCGAGGCCCATGAGGAACTCGGCATCGCCCCCGAGGTCGTCGAGGTTGTCGGCGTGCTCGACGATGTCGCGACCTATCAGTCCGCCTACATCGTTACGCCCGTGGTCGGGCTCATGCGCAGCGCCCCCGAAACCCGCCCCAACCCGGATGAGATCGCGCGCGTGATGGAGGTCTCGGTCGCGGACATCCTCGCGCTCGATGCGGCGCTGCCCGCGCGTCCGAACTGGCGCGAGTTGCGCTATCCGCTCGACGGCGAAGATGTCTGGGGCGCGACGGCGCGAATCCTGCGTGGCTTTGCGGAGATCGCGCGCGCCGCCGCCGCAGACGAACCTACGTGATCATCTGATGACCGACCGCGCGACGGCCCACCGGCCGGACCGGCCGGACCTAGTGGGCGATCGACGCAGGTTCTGTCAACGATGGGCGCGCCGGCAGATCAGAGGTCCCAATCTTCCCGGCTTGTCCGTCGTGCGCCAGCGCGTCCAGCCGCGCCAAGTGACGGGCGAGCTCGGCTTGCCGAGGATGATCTGCGGGCAAGACAGAGGCGTAACTCGCAACTCGTCCGCGGATCTGGAGGGCAAAATGCGGCACCGCGGCACCGACGAGCATGGCAAGTTCGTCCTCGGGTGGAACGCCATAGGTGTGCTCGAGAACGGTCACGGGTGTAAGGCTACCAGGCCGATCGAGCGACAAGCCGGCGGGCGCCGCCATCCAGAAGACGCCGATGTACAGCTATCATTAGGTGCGATGTCCCGCCCCTGGCCGGAGCCCCTATGGCAATGAGGGACGACGACAAACTGGTACGGCAGCTGTCGCTCGTGGCCTTTCTCATGTCCCAACTGCGACCTGTCACCGCCGACGAGATCCACGAGTCCGTCGAGGGCTATGGTGGGATGAGCGACCAAGCCTTCCTGCGGCGGTTCTACGCCGATCGCGGGGAGATCGAGGCGATGGGACTTAAACTCGCCGTCGAACGCCCGACCGACGACCCCTTTCAGGGCGATCTCTACGCGCTGCCGCCGGAGAACTACTACCTGCCCCAAATCGACTTCGATGAGCGTGAGCTCTCGGCACTGCACACGTGTCTGTACTTGTTGGAGGGTCAGTTCGCCTACGCAGAGCCCCTACGCCTGGCCCTTCAGCACCTCACCCTCGGGCGGCCGAGCCCGCTTGATGATCACGCGGCCCGCACGGTCTCGGTGAACCTGCTCGGCGGCGACTACTCACCCGAGGTCGCCTCACATCTGTCGAAGATCGAATCGGCGATCAGTCGCCGCAAGACGATCCGCTTCACGTATTACTCGATCGGCCGCGACGAACATTCCGAGCGTGAGGTCGATCCGTATTCGCTCCTCTACCTCGGTGGCAACTGGTACATGGTCGGTTACTCTCATGAGCGCGAGGCGACCCGCATATTCCGCCTCTCGCGTATCGAAGGACGCATCACCTTCAAGACGCGCGCAGAACACGACTTCGCAGCACCCCGGAATTTCGATGTGTCCCGATACCGGGATCGCGCACCGTGGCAGCTCGATGAAGATGCGACCCAGGCGCGCATCGCGCTCTCACCGATCGTGGCATGGTGGGTCGAGCAAATGTTCGGCACCTACGGCAGCTGCGAACTGCGCCCAGATGGCTCCGGGGTCTTTACGACCGAGTACACCGCCACGAACGCACTGCTCACCTGGGTGCTGAGCCTCGGAACACATGCCGAGATCACCGGACCCCATGAGTTGCGCAAGGCCGCGTACGACGCCCTTGTACGGGTGTCGGCACGCCACACCTCCATGCCGAGGATCGCCCCGCCGGTGCCACCGGACCCCGATGCCGAGTCGAAACCGCCAGCCACAACGATCGACCGCGCGACCCTCGCGCCCGATAAGGTCGTCCCGGCCGAGCGTTTTGCGCGCCTGCTCGCACTGATGACCCGATTGCTGGCCGCCTGCGGCGACGCCACCCACACAACGGTTCCCGTCAGCGATCTGCGCACCGCGCTGAACATCGATCGAAAGGTCCTCGACGAGGACCTGACGCTGCTCAATCTGATCAACTTCGGGGGCGGCTGCTACGCGCTCTACGCGAAGATCGATGGCGACGTGGTCGCGGTGACGCGCGAGACCTACGGCGACCACTTCGCCCGTCCGGCGCGCCTGTCGCCCCTGGAGGCCAAGGCACTGTTGTGGGCACTGGAATTCATCGGCGATCGCCTGCCAGTGGAAGCCGATGACGCGCTCGTGTCCGCACGGGTGAAGGTCGAGCAGGCGATCGGTGCCGACAACCTGCCCGAGGTGGAGATCGGGCGCGTCCAGAACGCGAACGCCGAGGTTTCGGCGGCGATCAATCATGCGCTGCGCGACGACCGCAATTTGGAGATCGAGTATTGGACCGAGGCCCGCGGCGCGCTCAACACCCGCACTATCGAACCGCATTTGCTCGTCAACGCACGTGACGCCTGGTACCTCGTGGCATTCTGCCATCGCGCCAACGACCAGCGAACGTTCCGCGTCGATCGCATTCGAAGCGCGACTGTCTTGGCCGAGCACTTCGCCCGTCGACCCGAGATCATGGCGGCGGGACCGTATCTGCCGTTTGGCGTCCGCGCCGAACACGCCGGGGCGACCGCACAGAGTGCCTCGGTGTGGTGCAGTAACGAGCTGTCGCGCTGGATGATAGAAGAGCACCCGTCATGGGAGCGCCATACCGATGGCTCGGTGATTGTTGAGATCCCGTATGCCAGCCAGGAGTGGATGGTCAAGGAGGTCCTCAAGCACCAGGGGGACGCGGTCCTGTTGAAGCCGGCGCCCCTCCGAGCGACGATCGCCCATCTGGCCGATGAGATCGCCACACGGTATGCCGAATCGCCGGCCGGCTCACCAGCCGGCAGCGGATAGACCTTCCGATCAGGACGCGTTCATGCACTTTGACCATATCGCCCAGCAGGTCCCCGATATTGCCGCAGCTGTCGACTGGTATCGCGCGACCATCCCCGCGACCGAGGTGCTCTACCAAGATGCCACCTGGGCGCTGATTGAGGCCGGTGGCGCCCGGCTCGCTTTTGTGACGGCCGATCAGCATCCCGACCACCTCGCCTGGCGGGTCACCAACGCCGAACTCGATCGCCTTGCAGCCGAACACGCCGCTGAGATCCGCCGGCATCGGGACGCCAGCCGCAGTTTCTACACCGAGGGTCCCGGCAACACCGTCGTCGAGATCGTCGCCTACCCGAACGAGAGCCGGCCCTAGGCCCCACGCGATCGTGCAGACGAAGTCTCGCGCGCGCTGTGGAGTTCGGTAAATGCGGCGTAGGCGGCGCTGGCGAAGGAGCGGCGATGCACCGGTGAGGGCCCATGGCGCACGATCGCCTGGCGGTGGCGGGCCGTCGCATAGCCCATGTGCCTGTCAAACCCGTATTGGGGGTAGGACGTGGCAACGACGTTGGCCATCACCCGGTCGCGAGTGACCTTCGCGATCACGGACGCCGCCGCGATCGCTGCGCTCGTGCGGTCACCTCCCGTGATCGCCCGGTGTGGCACCGCGCCCGGCCCCAGCGCAAATCCGTCCACAAGACAGACATCGGGCATGGGATCCAGACGAGCGAACACGTCTGAAAGCAGCCGCAGGTTCGTCCGATGGAGCCCGTCACGATCGATCGTCGGCGCATCGGCCAGCGCGATGACCACCTGATCGGCGATCACCCAAATCGCTCGTGCCAGCCGCTCCCGAACATCTCGGGCGACGCGTTTGGAGTCATCAAGGTCAGCCAGCGCACGACGTGTGGATGGCGTCAGGCCATTCACATCGAGGCAGACGCTCGCCGCCACCAATGGACCGGCGAGGCATCCGCGACCCGCCTCATCGGCGCCCGCCACCAGGCGGACGCCCAGACGACGATCGTATGCAAACAACCGCCGAGCGGCACGCTGCGACCCGCGTACGGCGGTCACAATCGTGCGGGAGCAGCTAGGACTTGGCGGGCTGCGGCGTCCGCTGCTTTTCGCGGATGCGTGCCTTCTTGCCCACCTTGCCGCGCAGGTAGTAGAGCTTGGCCCGACGGACATCACCTTCCATCACGCGCTCGATGCGCTCAATCTTGGGTGAGTGGACGGGGAACGTGCGCTCGACGCCCACACCGAAGCTCTGCTTGCGCACCGTAAATGTCTCGCGGCTCGTGGAGCCTTGACGCTTGATGACTGTCCCCTCGAAGACCTGCACGCGCTGACGCTGACCCTCGATAACGCGAAAGTGCACGCGGACCGTGTCGCCGGGTTTGAACTCGGGCAGGTCATCTCTGAGCTGCATGCGCTCGAGGCTCTCGATCACGCTCATGTGGGATGACCTCCGGGTCGGGGCAAAACGACGGCTACACTATCACGCCGACGCCGCACTTCACGAACCCGGCCCGGGCGCCGCTCCTACGTGGTCCGCCCGCCAGCGCGCGATCGCCCCATGGTCGCCCGAGAGCAGCACCTCGGGGACCCCCTGGCCCGCGAATTGGGCCGGCCGCGTGTAATGCGGATACTCCGTACCGCCTTTCAGGCTCGGTGAAAACGATTCGTCGTCGAGGCTGGCCTGGTTGCCCAACGCGCCCGGTAGGCGCCGGCCGACCGCGTCGATGATCGTCATGGCCGGGATCTCGCCGCCGGCAAGCACATATGGCCCGGTGCAGATCACGTCGCTGGCGAGCATCGTGTGGACCCGCTCGTCAAACCCCTCGTAGCGCCCACACAAGAGCGTGATCGCCGAAGACTCCGCCAGGTCACGCACGACGCGATCGGTGAGAGGGCGCCCACGCGGGCTCATGACGATCACCGGACGTCGGTCCCGCACTGCCGTTCCCACAACGGCGTAGACCGCCTCCAGTGCCCACGCCACGACGTCGGCGCGCAGCACCATGCCGGGCCCACCGCCGTACGGGGTGTCGTCGACCTGGCCACCCGAGAGGGGCGTGTAGTCACGGTAGTTGAAGACGCGCAACTCGAGCTCCGAATTCACCAGATGCCGCGGATGGCGCATCCAGTCGAACCACTCGGGAAACAGCGTGAACACGTCAATCTGCATGCGGCTCGCCATCTTGCGGCGCATGGGCTGCGGTGCTGAGGTCGATCAAATCCGCGCGCATGTCGATTCTGCGCCCCGACAGATCCACGCCCCGCACAGCATCTCGCGTAAAGGGGAGCAGCAGCAACTCCCCCGACTCGCCCACGACCTCGACGACGTCGTTGGCCGGCCGGTTGATAACCTCGCGCACGAGCCCAATCCGGGACTCACCAATCCACACCGCACATCCGACCAGATCACGAACATAGAACTCATCCGGGTCATGCCCGTGTGGCAGATGCGAGGCATCAACGGCAATCGTGCCGCCACGCAGGGCATCTGCCTGGTCGCGAGTGGAAATCTCGGCAAACTCGATGATCAACTCGATTCCCGCTGGCGATTGGCTCACGAGCTCGAGTTCGCGGGCCCTGCCGTCGCGGTCCGTCACGCAGACCCGTTCACCGGGCCGAAGCAGTTCGAGCGTCGGGCCGGTTGCCCGCGCACGCACGAGTCCGTGCAAGCCGTGGGCACGCACCACAACCCCGATGACAACGGCATCCCCCACGTTGAGCGAGTGCGGAATGCGTTAGTCGACGATCTCGAGGCTGACGCGCACGCCGGTGCGAAACGCCGCCTCGCGCACGATCAACCGCAGAGCCCGTGCGATGCGTCCACCTCGGCCGATGACCTGGCCCAAATCCTCTGCAGCCACGTACAGGTTGAGCACCGTCGTCTCACCCTGCGAGTCCGTGTCGACGCGCACCTGGTCAGGATGATCAACCAAGCCCTTGGCGAGGGCGGTCACCATCTCCACCAGCCCCGCCGTCGGCGCGTCGCTCACCCGCGAGCCTCCACGATTTTGATCAGCTTGCCAACCGCGTGTGACGGCTGCGCGCCGTTGTCGATCCAGTGCTTGGCACGCTCGAGATCAACTTCCACAATCGACGGGTCGATCTGGGGATTGTACCGGCCGATCGTCTCGATGTTGCGCCCGTCACGGGGTGCGCGAGAGTCCGCGACGACCACACGATAGATGGGGTTCTTCTTGCTGCCCACGCGGGCGAGCCGGATCTTGACCACGTTGCTCCTTGGGTGTCTTAGGTACCGAGGACCGGGGGCAGGCCGCCCTTACCGATCCGTTTCATCATCTTGCGCATCTGCTTGAACTGGGCCAGCAGCTGATTGACCTCCTGGACAGACGTCCCACTCCCGCGCGCGATGCGCTGCCGGCGGCTGCCGTTGATCGTCTCGGGTCGCCGCCGCTCACCGGCAGTCATGCTTTGAATAATGGCCTCCACACGATCGAGTTGTCGATCGTCGATCGCGAGATCGCGTCCCTTCGTCGCATTCCGGAACCCCGGAACCATACCGAGCAACTGACCGATCGGACCCATCTTACGAATCTGACGCAGTTGGTCGAGGAAATCCTCGAGCGTCAACCCCCCACCCATGATCTTCTTCTCGAGATCCTTGGCGGTGTCGACATCGACATTCTGCTGGGCGCGCTCGATGAGGCTAAGCACGTCGCCCATCCCGAGAATGCGCGAGGCCATTCTGTCTGGGTGAAAGGCCTCGAGGGCGTCGATCTTCTCGCCGGTGCCCACGAAGAAGATCGGACGACCCGTCACCGCACGGACCGAGAGCGCTGCGCCTCCGCGGGCATCACCGTCGAGCTTGGTGAGAATCACCCCGTCGAACTGGACCGCCTCCTGGAACGCCTCTGCGACCTCTACCGCGGACTGCCCGGTCATCGAATCGAGGACCAAAACCACAGCGGTCGGATGCACGGCGTCCCGAACGCCGACGAGTTCGGACATCATCGCCTCATCGACCACGGTCCGCCCGGCGGTATCGACGATCACCAGGTCGCGCACGGACCTCTTGGCGGCGGCGATCCCGCGTTGGGCGATCCCGATCGCGTCGCTCCCACCGTCTTCACGGTGCACCGGGACGCCCAGCTGGGCACCCAACACCGACAGCTGTTCGGCCGCAGCCGGTCGGTGCACATCGCACGCCACGAGCATCGGTGCCCGGCCCTGCTGCTGGTAGTAGCGGGCCAGCTTGGCCGAGCAGGTCGTCTTACCCGAACCTTGCAGGCCCGCCATCAACACGATCGTCGGCGGGTGTGGAGAGATCGGAAGGCTGACCGTCGTGCCACCCATCAGATTCGCAAGTTCCTCATTGACGATCTTGACGACCTGCTGGTCGGGCGTCAGCGAGGTCATGACCTCGGCCCCGCGCGCGCGCGCGCCGATGGCGCTCGTGAGCTGTTTGACCACGGGCAGGCTGACGTCCGCCTCAAGCAACGAGAGGCGAATTGCCCGCATCGCCTGGTCGATGTCGGACTCGGTCAGCTTACCCCGACCACGTAGGCCGGAGAAGACGCCCTGCAGTTTGTCGGAAAGAGTGTCGAACATGGGAAAACGGCGCGGTCTCAAGACCGCGCGCGGAGCTGAGTCTACCGGGGCACGCAGGCGCGCGCGATTCTCGGGCTGTTACCCCGTTGGCGTGGGCGAGAAGATCGCCTCTGCATATGCTGCCGCATCAAATGGCTGGAGATCCTCGAGCTTTTCCCCGACGCCGACGAGCTTGACCGGAATCCCCAGCTCCCGATTGATCGCTACGGCAATCCCGCCCTTGGCCGATCCATCGAGCTTGGTGACGATCACTCCGGTCAGCGGGACCGCCGCACCAAACAGACGTGCCTGACTCAGGCCGTTCTGACCGGTGGTGGCATCGAGCACCAAGAGTGTCTCATGGGGAGCGTCAGGGTTGGCCTTCCCGACCACCGCGTGCACCTTCCGCAACTCCTCCATCAGATTGTGCTGGGTCTGCAAGCGACCCGCCGTATCGATCAGCACGACATCCGCCCCACGTGCAGTCCCCGACGCCACCGCGTCGAACGCCACTGCACCCGGATCGGCGCCTGGCCCCTGTCGTACGAGTTGCGCACCCGACCGATCGGCCCAGATCGCAAGTTGGTCGATCGCCGCGGCCCGGAAGGTGTCGGCGGCCCCGATGACGACCTGCTGGCCCAGCTCGCTCAAGCGGTAGGCCAGCTTGCCGACGCTCGTGGTCTTGCCGCTGCCGTTGACCCCCACCACCAAGATCACGGTCGGGTCCGCCCCGATCGGAATCCTCGGCGGCTCCGGGGTCATCTGCCGGGTCACCGCCTTGGTGAGACCGCTGGCAATCTCGTCGCGGTTGACAATCCGGCCGAGTTGGGCTTCAGCCCGCAGCTCCTCGACGAGCGCCACGGCGGCATCCATACCGCAGTCGGCGGCGATCAAGGCCTCCTCGAGATCGTCCCAAGTCTCGCGGGTGATCAGACCCGGCGCGAAGATCCCTGCCAACTGCGGGGATATTGCCTGCCGAGGCTTGGTGAGATTGTCCTTGAGTCGCGAAAACAGCCCGCGGCGACGCGTTGCTTGGTCACGCTCTATCGGGGGCAGCGCAATGTCGAACAGCTCGGCCCAGCGGGCACGGTCGTCGCTGTCCTCGCTCATGCGCGCCCTCCCTGGATCGCCTTGAGCTGGCGACGTACGACTGGACGCGCCGCGCCTTCGATGTCGTCACCAAGGCGTCGCGAGACAATCTGCGAGGTACCATCGGTCCCCATCGTGATGCCGAACAGGGTGTCGGCAATCTCCACGGTGGGCTGCTGATGGGTGATCATCACGAACTGGGTCTCCTCCGACAGCCGGCGCACAAGCGCCAGGAATCTCCTCAGGTTCGTGTCATCGAGTGCCGCCTCGACCTCATCCAGCAAGTAGAACGGTGCCGGTCGTGTCATCGCGATGGCGAGACAGAACGCCAGCGCGATCAACGAGCGCTCCCCCCCGGACATCATCGCCAAGGGCCGTGGACGCTTCCCCGCCGGTACGACCTGGATCTCGATCCCGAGCTCGTCGTCGTCGCACTCCACCGGTTGGAGTCGACCCTGCCCGCCGGGAAAGAGCACTTCCACCGCATCACGGAAACGCTGCTGAACGACGCCAAAGACCTGTTGGAAGCCGTCGGTTACCGCATCGTCGAGTCCCTGCATGTGCGCGGCCAAGTCGGTTGCCGCTGCCTCAAGATCTGCCACTTGCTCTGCGATCTCCTCGGTGCGCCCGGAGGTCTCCTCCCACTCGCTGGTCGCAAGCTCGTTGACGGCACCAATCATCCTGCGACGCCGTTCGAGATCCTCGATGTTCCGGGTCTCGGTCTCGGGGTCATCGCTGCCGGCAGAAATGTCATGCGCGGTGATCTCGTGTGACCCCACGAGTTCGCGCGCGCGCGCGCTGACCCCCGCCAGGGCAAGCTCGGCCGCATGCAGCACATCCGTCGCGTGGGCGTGCACCGCAAGCGCGGCCTGATGGGCCGCGCGCGCCGCGCTCACGCGCCGCTCCGCATCCGAGATGACAACGTCGGCGCTCTGATGGGCCTGAGTCATCACATCGACCCGACCAGCCAGAAGCGCCGCCACGTCCCCGAGCACCGCAACCGCGTGGTCGGCCTCGCGAAGATCGACCCCGAGCAGCGGCGCCTCGGAACGGCGCTCAATCAGCCGCAGTTGTTCATCCGCCTCGGCCACTGCCAATTGGGCGACCGCGAGTTCGGCCTGGGCTTGGGCAGCGGCCTGTTCGGCCTCGGCGTACTCGACGCCCCCGGCCTCCAGCAGTCCAACGGCCTGCAAGACCGCCTGGGTGGTGATGGCAACCTGCGCGCCCGCCCGTTCGGCGGCAGCGGCGAGCCCGACCCGAACGACCTCAAGCTCGGCGATGGCGTCGGTCGCAGCGCTGAACGCCGCACTGGCGTCGGCGCGCTCGGCGCTCATCCGGGCCGCCTGGGCGCGCGCGATACCGACCGCTTGCTCGCCGCGCGCGGCTGCGCGCTCCGCGGCCCGACGGCGCACCCGAATCCGGCCCGCAGCTGCCACGACGCGTGCGTGGACCTCCCGTGCGACGGCGAGCTCGGTCTCCACCGCCTCCAGATGCACGGTCGCCGCCCGGTACTCGGCGGCCGCAGCCCAGTGGCTGACCGGTCGCAGACGCACACCCTGCGCCGGTCGCCAGGCATCCCCGCCAGGCGTCACAAAGAGCCCCGGTGTGCCCTCGGGCACCTGGCCCAGATCGTCCACCAGCCACATGCCGGCGAGCACCCGGATAAGGTGATCGCGCATCCCGTGCTCGCACGCCACCACGAGATCGATCAGGGGAGTCCCGACGGGTGCGGTTGGGGCCGTGCGGATGGTGGGCATCGGTGCCGGCACCAACACCGCCGGCGCGCCCGCGTCAAGTGCCTGATCGGCATCCGCAACGCTTCCCACCGCGGGGGCATCGGCCAGCATGCCCAGGGCCGCCCCGAAAGCACGCTCTGTGCCTGATGCAACCTCGAGACCGGCGCCCAGTACACCGGCCGCCACCGACCCCGACGGACGCACGGCCGCCATGAGTACCGCAAGCGCCCGACGCCGCTGTTCAGCGCCCGCGACCACGGCCTGGGCATCGTCGACGGCAGCATCTGCCGCTTCGGCCCGGGCAGACCACCGGGCGGCGCGCTCGCCAGCGACCTCGGCACGCCGTTCGGGGCGCGCGGTGCCGACCCCACCCTCAGCGCCAGCGAGTCGCTCGAGCCGTGCCGTCGCCTGCGCAAGATCACCGGCGAGCCCGCTCGCGCGCGCATCAACACTCACCAACGTGCGTCGCGCGTCGTCAGCGACCACGCGGGCGTCGTCGGCGTGCGCCTGCGCCGTGCGGGCACGCGCCTCTTCCACCGCCCTGCGCTCGGTCTGCGCCGCCAAACCCGCCCGAGTGCGATCCAGGTCAGCGCTGGCCTGGTCGCGGCGCGCATGGGCGTCGTCGGCGCGATCCATCGCATCGTCCCGAGCAGCGGCCGCAGTCGCACGCAGTTGGGCATCACGTGCCATTTGCCGCTGTGCATCGTCCAGGCGCTCTCGCGCCAAGTCGGTACGACCGCGCAGCCGCTCCACCGTGCTCTGGATCTCACGTAACAGCTCCCGACCCTGATCGCGCACCGTGACGTGCTCGGCCAGGATCTCCTCCGCGACAGTGCGTTCGGCTGCTGCCGCCTCACTCGCAACCGCCGCCTGCTCCCGCTCAGCGGAGCGACACTCGACATCCGAGGCGGCGGCCTGCTGATCCCGAAGTGCGGCTGCTCCCAGCGCAGTGGCCAGGCGCTGACGGGCGGCAATGATCTCGCGCTCAAGTTCCGCGGCCCGAGTCGCCGCACGAGCTTGGCGTTCGAGAGTCGCCTGACGACGCGTCAGTTCGGCAGCCAGGTCTCGGGCGCGATCGAGCCGCTCGGCAACACGCGCCAGCTTGGCTTCCGCGCGGCGACGGCGACGGCGTGACAGCGCGACACCGGCGGCCTCTTCGAGCACCGCCCGGAGATCGCTCGGCCGCGCGGTGCACACCGCCTCAACCTGCCCCTGGCGGATCACGGCCAACGCGTCGGGACCCAAGCCCACCGTGCCGAGGGCCTCATGGACATCGAGCAGTCGACAGGAAGTCCCGTTGAGCTGGTAGGTCGCATCCCCCGTCCGGGTGATGCGGCGTGACACCTCGATCTCCGCCGGTTGAGTCGGATCGGGCGCGGGCGGGCTGACGGTCAATCGGACCTCAGCGACACCCGCGGGCGGTCGTCCGTCACCTCCCGAAAACACAACCTCAGTCATGCCGCCCGCACGCAACCGCGCCGCCCGCTGCTCGCCCATCGACCAGACAATCGCCTCGGCGAGATTGCTCTTGCCCGATCCATTCGGTCCGACGATCACGTTGACGCCCGGCCCGAATTCCAGGGCCACGGAACTCGCAAACGACTTGAACCCGCGCATCTCGACGCGCCGCAGCATCAGGCGCTCTCGGCGAGGACGTCAAGGACCGCGGTCGCCGCCGCGCGCTCGGAGGATTGCTTGGAGCCCCCGACGCCCTCGGCAACTGCAGTCCCCACGGTGACGCGTGTCGTGAACCCGCGTCGATGCGCCGGGCCATCGATCCGCGTGACCTCGTAGTGGATCGCAACGCCAGTGCGCGCCGCAAGCTCCTGGAGGGTCGTCTTGGGGTCACGTTGACCGGGCACCGCGGCGGCCACGGCCGCCGCGAATGCTCCCCGCACGGCGTCGGTCGTCGCGGGGATCCCAAGATCAATCCAGGCGGCGCCGATCACCGCTTCGGTGAGCGCCGCCTGGACACTCGGCTGATCCGCCAAGCTGCGACTGTGCTCCGGCGCGACCGCCCGCAACTGTTCATGCAAGCCCGCCAAAACGGCCACGTGGGCGCACATCTCGCCGTCGACGACGGTCTGGCGCATCCACGCGAGGTCACCCTCGGAGGCGGCCGGGTGGTGGCGCATCAGCTCTTCGGTGACGATGAGCTGCAACACGCTGTCGCCCAGGAACTCCAACCGCTCATACGAGTCGGTGCGCTCAGCCACCCATGAACGATGCGACAGTACTTGACGCCGGCGCGCTGGGCCGAGCTGCGCGAGCAACCCGGCCAGCGGCGACAGTGGCATTGCGTCAGCTGGCGTGGGCGACCACGTAGTTGACCGCCTCCCCGACAGTGGAGATCTTCTCAGCGTCTTCGTCCGGAATCTTCAGCTTGAACCGGTCTTCCATCTCCATAATGAGCTCGACCAAGTCCAGCGAGTCCGCGTTGAGATCCTCTTGAAACGAGGACTCTTCGGTGACCTCGGACGCATCCACGCCAAGCTGCTCTACGAGGATGGCGCGAAGCTCCTCGACGACCTGTGCTCGGTCCACGGCTCTCCCTTTCTTAACGACCGCCAAGCGCAACACCACCTAGCGCTCGTGGAACTTACCAACGGGTTCGGACACCTCACGGTTGAGAGACGTCGCCCGGCATCCTACGCAGGCGCGGAGGCGGGTGGGGAAGCAAGTTCCGCAGCGAGCCGTCCGACGACGTCTTCGCGGACCCCACGGGCTGCCGTATGAATGGCGTTGGCCACTGCGGTCGCGCTGCCCGAGCCGTGGCCAATCACGGCCAAACCCTGCACACCCAACAGAAATGCGCCGCCGACCGCCTCGGGATCAAGGCGATCGCGCATGCGGCGAATCGACGGACGCACGAGCAATCCGCCGAGACGGCCAGCCCACGTTTCGGACACCGCGCCGCGAATCTCGGCAAACAAGAACTCCGCCGAGGCCTCGTAGAGTTTGAGCGCCACATTCCCGGTGAATCCATCGGTCACGACCACACGGACGGTGCCACGAGGAATGTCACGTCCTTCGACATTGCCGATGAACCCTGGGGTGTCACGTAACAGCGGCGTGGCCTGTTGGACCAGCTCACTACCCCGGCCCTCCTCTTCTCCGATCGACAGCAACCCGACCTTCGGGGAGGGATCGCCGAGCACGCCTTGGGCAAATTGGCGTCCCATCGCGGCAAACTGCACCAGGTGTTCGGGGCGGGCCTCCGCATTGGCGCCGGCGTCCAGCAGCACGATGAACCCTGCGCGACTGGGCAACACCACCGCGATTCCGGGACGCTGGACGCCGGGGATGCGACGAATGTGCAGCGTCGCCGCCGCCATCATGGCGCCCGTATGCCCCAGCGACACCGCTCCTTGAGCGCGTCCGTCACGTACCAAGCGGCAGGCCACAACGACCGAGCTCTCGGGCTTGGCACGCACGGCCCGGGCACCGTCTTCGGTCGAGAAGACCTTGTCGGGCGCGTGGACGATCTCCACAAACCCATAGCCGGGCTGCGATGACAGGGCCTCCAGACGTGGAGCAAGTGCGGCCGTGTCGCCGACGACCACCACCCGAAGATGCGGGCCCGCGGCATCGACTGCCCCCTGCACGGTCACATCGGGAGCGTGATCACCCCCCATGCCGTCCAGAGCGATCACGATCTCGCGATTCATGATCTCGACGTCCCCCTGGTCGCGGAGGTCGCGACCGCGATGCTAGTCGCGGATTTCGACGACTTGGCGACCTCGGTACTGGCCACACACCCCGCAGACACGGTGGGGACGGGTTGGCGCGCTGCAGTGAGGGCAGCGTCCAATGCGATCCGCCTCGATGGCGTGGGTTGCCCGACGCGTGTCACGACGCTGACGGGAGGTCTTGCGCTTCGGAACAGCCATGTCGCTCCTGCTGATGTGCCGCCCATGGCCAATCGGCCGGCCGGACGGTCGTAGACCGCGGAAGGTTATCGCCACACGGCCCCACCCCGCAACCCCTCTCGGTCAGTTCTCGCACACCGGCCACCGAAACGGCCGTCGCCGATGTCCGGCTACGTGGCGTCCTCCGTGTCCGGACCGACTCCCGGGCCACGCAGGCGCTCGGCGAGCTCCGCGAGTGCCGACCACCGGGGATCGACCGAACCAGCCCCGCACCCGCAGTCGCCGTGGTTCAAGTTTGCCCCGCAAATCGTGCACAAACCGGCGCATTGCTCGTCGCACAGAATCGTCGGCGGCAGGGCTTCGGCGACGGCATCGCGTGCCCAGTCGGCAACGTCGAGCACACCCTGCTCCAGGTAGAGGCTCACCATCTCAGGGTCGTCTGCCCCCTCGATGGAGACCTCGGTCGCGTCAATCGCAACCGCGGGGTGCGCCTCCTCGAGACAGCGCCAGCACGGACCAGCAACATGCAGCGTGCTCCGCATCCGGAAATGCCACCCCTTGCCGAGGCGCACCACGTCCAGACGAACCGGCGGCGCGGCGGGGTCCGCGGTGTAATCCTCGCCCCCGATTCGGAGTGGGGCAACGGGGATCTCGACGTCGAGTGCACGCGCGGTGCCCGGCACCAGGTCAAGGCTTCGGAGGTCGAGGGAGACCAACCGATTACCCTCGTCGGCCCGCACAGCGCCGCGCGAGGGCCCGCTCCGCTTCCGGGCGGCGGGCCGACGTCCCATCGTTACTCGGCTCCGGGCTCCCGCAAACCACCGATGTCGGTGCTGTCCGCCTTGCCTTGCAGGCGTTCACGGCCCCGCTGGACGGCTTGCAGGAACTTACCGAGGTTGACCTCCAGGGTCCCCAGGACCTCATCCGCATAGTCCTCCGCGCCCAAGCGGACTTCCCGCTCACGCTGGCGCGCGGCTTCCAGCATGTCCTGGGCCTCGCGCTCGGCCTGTCGGACGACCTCCTGCTCGGAGATCTCGTGCTGCGCACGCTCGCGGGCTTCGGCGATCATCCGGTCGGCCTCGCGACGCGCCTCGGCCAACATCTCCTGGCGCTCCTTAACGATCCAGCGGGCCTGCTTGACCTCTTCAGGAATCGTGGACCGCATCTCGTCGAGCAGCTCGAAGATGGCATCGCGGTCGATGCGGACCTGATCGGTCAACGGGACCGGGCGTGCATTGTGGATGAGGTCATCCAACTTGTCGATCAGCTCAAGAACGTCCACCCAACCTCCTCATTCCGTCGTCCCACCGCTGGTGTCGGCGGAGTTCGCCGAGGCCAAACGCGGGCTTCGCTCGCGCAAGGCTCGCGCGACATGTGCGGGAACCCAAGCCTCAACATCACCACCCCACGCGGCCACTTCTCGAACACCGCTGGAGCTAATAAAACTGAAACGGGGCGAGGCCGGAAGGTACACCGTCTCAAGCTCCGGTGCGAGATGTTTATTGATTTGGGCCATCTGAAACTCGTAGTCGAAATCCGAGATCGCCCGCAAACCCTTCACGATCGCATGCGCGCCAAGCTGCCGGGCATGCTCGGTCACCAACTCACGCAGGGGTTCGACACGCACGTTGTCAAGCTCGAGTTCCCGCGCCGCCTGGCGCACAAATCCGATGCGCTCCTCGGTGGAGAACATCGGCTCCTTCTTAAACGATCCGTCGGTGACCGCGATAATGACCTCCGCGAATATCCGCGAGGCACGGGCAATGATATCCAGATGTCCGAGGGTAACGGGATCGAAGGTGCCCGGGCACATCGCCACTCGCGCGCCGGAGCTCACGCCGACCCGCTGGGGTTGGCGACGCGAAAGATGCTGACCCGGGTCGACCCGTAGGTTCGATCGCTGCGCTCGGTCACGCGGATGCCGTCCATTGTCGGGACAGGGCCTGCTGCAGAGCCTTCGAGTATCACTGTCGCATATTCCGCCAGAACGGGAGCAAGCGCGCGCGAGATGTCCGCAGAAATCCCTGCAACAACGCTATATGGAGGGTCGATCAGGCACAAGTCGTAGCGCTCATCTCGCTGCGCCTCGTCGCGGAGGGCCACAGACCAATCACGCACGACGATACGGGCAGCCGGCGTCAACTCAAGCGCAGTGAGGTTGGCGCGGATACAGGCTGCCGCGCGCGGATCACGCTCGACAAAGGTGACCGCTTGTGCCCCTCGCGAGAGCGCTTCGATACCCATCGCGCCCGAGCCCGCGAACAGGTCCAACACATGGGCGCCCTCGCACGGTCCAATGATCGCGAAAACGGCCTCACGCACGCGGTCGCCGGTCGGTCTGGTCGCGACACCTTTGGGCGCGATCAAGCGGCGCCCACGGTGCGTGCCGGCGATCACCCGCACTCGTTCAGGCCTCAAGCAATCGTGGGATCGCGGTAAAGCGCGCCTCGACGGCACGACGCAACAACAGGTGCTCGGGCCGCGACATCCACGGATCGCCGCGGAGCAGGCGCCGCGCGATTTGGCGAGCCTCGGCCAGTTCACGCCGATCGCGCGCCAAGCGCGCAAACCGCAGATCGGTCGGTCCGGCCTGCCGGACGCCGAGCATCGACCCTTCGCCGCGGATCTGCAGATCGAGCTCGGCGAGCCGGAATCCGTCGCCGGTCTGCGTAAACGCCTCCAGGCGGCGCGTCCCGTCATCCGTGGTGGGCTCACCAAATACGACGCACCACCCCGGTCGCGGCCCCCGCCCCACACGGCCACGCAGCTGGTGCAACTGTGCGAGCCCGAACCGATCCCCTCCCTCGATGACGATCACGCTGGCGTTGGGAACGTCGATCCCAACCTCGATCACCGTCGTCGCCACCAGCAGGTCGCTCTCGCCTCGTGCGAAGGCCGCCATCGCGGCGCGCTTGGCATCGCTTTTCATTGCGCCATGAACGAGGCCGACCGAGAACTCCGCGAACGGACCCCGGCGCAGTCGCTCGGCTTCCTCGGTGGCCGCTTTAGCCTCGGCGGGCCCACCCTCATCCACGAGCGGGCAGATCACGTAGGCCTGGTAGCCCTGCCGCAACTCCGCGCGCACCTGGGCATATGCCTCCTCGCGATCGTCCTCGCGGACCCAGCGGGTCTCGACCGGGCCGCGGCCGGCGGGTCGTCCGCGAATCGTCGAGACCGCAAGCTCCCCGTATGCGGTCAAGGCAAGGGTGCGGGGAATCGGAGTCGCGGTCATGTAGAGAATGTGCGCCGCGCGCCCCGTGGCGTCGAGGGCGCGCTCGCCCAACGCGTGGCGCTGCTCGACCCCAAATCGGTGCTGTTCATCGATGATCACCAGGCCAAGCTCGCGAAACTCGACACCTTCGGACAGGAGCGCCTGGGTCCCCACCGCCAGCCCGGCAGTCCCCGTGCGGATCGCCATCAGGCGCCGCTCCCGTTCGGCCTGGGGAATCTTCCCGGTCACGAGCACCGGTGTCACCCCGGCCGGCGCCAGGAGCGCATCGAGCGTCTGCAGGTGCTGCTCGGCGAGCGTCTCGGTGGGCACGAGAAGTGCCGCCTGGGCGCCCGATTCAAGGACCTGGCAGATCGCCAACGCCGCGACGAGCGTTTTGCCGGATCCGACTTCACCCTGTAGCAGCCGCCGCATCGGCGTCGCCCGGCGCAGATCGCGACCGATCTCCCGGAGCGTCCGCTCTTGGTGGCTGGTCAACTCAAACGGCAGCCCGGCCCGCACGACATCCCCGAGCGCACCCGTCCCGGGAAGTCTTGGCGCAGGACGCTCGGCGGCCTCCTGTCGGCGCAGCACCATCAAGCCGAGCTGCAGCTCGATCAGCTCTTGGATGGCCAAGCGGCGACGGCCCTGGCGAGCATCGGCAGCGGCGCGCGGGAAGTGCACGGCCATAAGGGCATCGGCGTACCGCATCAGCGACAGGCGATCGCGAATCCACGCCGGAAGGAGCTCCGGTGCAGCTCTCGCCAGCCCGCGCGCGTGGTCGACCAGTTCGCGAATGCGCGCCGACGGCAGCGCCTCGGTCGCCGCGTACACGGGCACCAGTCCCGTGGTGTGCAGGCCCACAGACCCCCCCGACCCGAGCAGTTCGTGCGCCCGCACGGTCAGGGTTCGCGGGGCCCCGGCCCCGACCGTGCCCCGCACCATGAGCTGATCCCCCACCGCCAACGAGCGCAGCAGGTGTCGTTGGTTGAACCACACCGCCTCCAGCCGCCCGGTGTCATCCCCCACCAGGGCTCGGACCGTCACAAGGCCCCGACGACGGGTGGGCGCCATGCGAATTGAGTACAAGGTCACGCGCACCGTCGCCTCTTGACCGCTCACAAGGCTCGCGATCGGCGTCGAGTCGCCGTAGCGCTCGTACCGGAACGGCACATGCAGCAACAGATCCCCCACGGTCGCCAAACCGACGGCCGTCGCCCGCTCAGCCTGCGCCGGCCGAATTCCCTGCACACGACCGATCGGCATCCACCACCACCTGGGGTCGGGACGCAGTCGAGGAGGCTCGCCGACCAAGTCGGTTACCCCAGCGAACGGTTGGGTCGGTAAGATAGTTGCGGTCACCCACCCACTGCCTGCATAATTGCGCGCTGTGCCGTTGCGGCCTCCGCAGGGCGGGCGACACAAGTAACTCTACGGCGACCCCAGGACGGAGGCCGATGTCGAAGGTCTGCAGTGTGTGCGGAAAGGGCCCGGGCTTCGGGCACAACCGCAGCCATTCCATGCGTGCGACACCCCGCCGGTTCAATCCGAACCTGCAGAAGGTGCGCATCATCTCGAATGGCACACCGACGCGTGCCTATGTCTGCACTCGCTGCCTCAAAGGCGGCAAGGTGGTCAAAGCCGCCTAGGCACAGCACGACACGCGCGGGGTTAGTCCCCCGTCGCGGGAGTCTCGCGCGGGCCTGACGTGCTCAGGCCCGCGAGATTCACCAGACTGACCGCCGCCCGTGCGGCATCCTCGCCGGCGTTACCCACGTCGCCCCCGGCACGTGCCCATGCCTGTTCAGCGGTATCACAGGTCAGTACGCCGAACGCACAAGGAACACCGGTGTCCAGGCTGACGCGGATCAGACCCTGCGAGACCGCCATGGAAATGTGATCAAAATGGGAGGTCGCCCCACGGATCACGGCACCCACGGCGATCACCGCCGCATAGCGTCCGGACACCGCCAGCATGCGCGCGGCCTGCGGAACCTCGAACGAACCGGGTACCCAGAAGACGTCGACGCGATCCGGAGCGAGCCCGGCCGCGGCGAGATGGCCGCGCGCGCCCTCGACCAGTGCTTCGGTCAGGGCACGATGAAAGCTTGAACACACGATGCCGACACGGATCGCGGCATTATCCAGGCGGTGGACCGCAGGCGCCGGCTCCGTGCGCGCCATCGGTCAGTCGCCCTCAGTCGGATCGACCTCGATCCGCAGGTCCTGGTGGTGGAGCATGTGCCCCATCTTGTCCCGCTTGACCTGGAGATAGCGCAAGTTGTCCGGACCTGGGTCGATCTCGATCGGCACGCGTGCAGTCACCGACAGCCCATAGCCTTCGAGGCCGACAATCTTCTTAGGATTATTGGTGAGTTGACGGATCGTCGTGAGGCCCAAGTCCACCAGGATCTGTGCGCCGATCCCATAGTCGCGGAGATCTGCGGGAAATCCGAGCTGGCGATTGGCTTCAACGGTGTCAAACCCGGCGTCCTGGAGCTCGTAGGCACGGAGCTTGTTGAGCAGACCAATCCCACGGCCTTCTTGGGCGATGTAGAGCACGACGCCTTCACCCTCATCGTCGATCATCTTCATGGCCGCGGCGAGCTGTTCGCCACAATCGCAGCGTAGGGAACCAAACACGTCACCGGTCAGGCACTCCGAATGCACCCGTACCAACACGTCTTCCTTGCCGGCGACGTCACCCTTGACCAACGCAAGGTGGTGCTTGCCGTCGATGAGGCTGTGGTAGCCGATGGCCGTCCACTCACCGTAGGTCGTGGGCAGGCGTGCCTGCCCCCCACGCTCAACCAGACGCTCGGTGTGGCGTCGATGCTCGATCAGGTCGGAGATGGTGATCATCAACAGACCATGTTCGTGGGCGTATGGCACCAGATCGTCGACGCGTGCCATGCGGCCGTCCTCGCGCATCACCTCGCAGATCACCCCTGCGGGAATCAGTCCTGCAAGCCGCGCCAGGTCGACTGCCGCCTCCGTGTGGCCGGCGCGCTCGAGCACCCCGCCGGGCTTGGCCCGCAAGGGGAACACATGCCCGGGCTTGACCAAGTCCGACGCACCTGAATTGGGGTCAATCGCGACCATGATCGTGCGGGCGCGATCGGGCGCGGAGATGCCTGTCGTGACGCCCTCCCGGGCCTCGATCGACTCGAGGAAGGCCGTACCCAACGGGGCATCGTTGCGACGCACCATCATCGTCAGGCCAAGCTGCTCACAGCGCTCGTCCGTCAGTGCCAAACAGATCAGGCCGCGCGCGTGCGTAGCCATGAAGTTGACGGCCTCCGGAGTCGCGAACTGGGCGGCCATGATGATGTCGCCTTCGTTCTCGCGATCCTCAGAGTCGACGACCACGATCATGTGACCGGCGCGGATGGCCTCTATCGCCTGTTCGATCGTAGCGAAGGGACGCGCCTGCGTACTGCTCATTGGGCCTCCCGCGGCACCTGGTATGGAGCGACTAACGCCTCAATGTACTTTGCCACAAGGTCGACTTCGAGATTTACGCGACCGCCAACGCGCCCCAGGCCAAGCGTCGTCGCCGCGATCGTGTGCGGGATCAGCGCGACGGTGAACCCGGTCACGTCCCGGGCGGCGACGGTGAGGCTCACACCGTCGACCGCGATACTGCCCTTCTCGATCACGTACCGCATCAGCGCGCCCGGGGCGTCGACGCGAAATGTCAGCCCGTCACCTGCCGGGCTCGCCGAGACCACCGTCCCGGTCCCATCGATATGGCCTTGCACCATGTGGCCCCCGAGACGCGCCCCGAGCGCCACGGCGCGTTCCAAGTTGACAGGATCTCCGGGTTGGGCATCCACGAGCGTCGTGCGACGCAGCGTCTCGGCCACGACATCGACCACAAACCCGTCGGGGTGCAGTTCAACCGCTGTCAAGCACGCGCCGTTGACAGCCACCGAATCGCCAATCACAAGCCCTTCGCGCACGACAGTCGCGCGAATCGCGACACGCACGCCCTCATTGACGGGGCTCATGGCGGCAATCGTGCCGACCTCTTCGACAAGTCCGGTGAACATCACTCCTCTATCCGGGGCAACTCAATCACGCGACCGGCGCACGCGATATCGTCGCCGATTCGTGCGACCACAAGCTGCGCCAATCGCGGTGCGTCGGCCAGTTTGCCCACCCCTTGACCGCCGATCGCACCGGGTGCCTGGCTACCGCCGATCAACATCGGGGCCAGAAACCATTGCACGACATCGACGCTGTTCGCCTCGAGGAACGCACCGGCAAGCCGTGCACCGCCCTCGACAAATACCGACTGAATGCCGCGTTGACCGAGTGCGGCCAGGACCTCCGGGACCTGCGGACGCGCGGTCGGCATGCCGATTACCTCAACCCCGGCGCCCCGCAATCGCTCGATGCGATCCGGTGACGCGCTGGTTCCGACTACCACGTACACCGGCACCTCGCGCGCGGATTCGACCATCGCCGATGCCAGCGGCAACCGGGCTTGGGAATCAAACACGACACGTGCCGGTTGGCGCACCGGTCCGTCGATCCCTCTCGCGGTCAGCCGCGGATCGTCGGCCAGCGCGGTCCCGATGCCGACAATAACCGCGTCGTGGTCGGCGCGCATGCGGTGCACCAGGTCCCGCGCTTCAGGACTGGAGATCCACTGACTCTCGCCGGTACGCGTGGCGACCTTGCCATCGAGGCTGGTGGCGAGCTTCAGCATCACATGCGGGCGCTGACGTACCGCGTGGGTAATAAATGCCGAGATCAACTCCCGCGAGAGGCGCCCGTCTTCGCCCGATGCCACAGCCACGTCGATTCCGGCCGCACGCAACAGGCGAACCCCTTGCCCCCGCGTCCGCTCAAGCGGATCGAGACACCCCACCACGACCCGTCCAAGCCCGGCCTCGATCACCGCGGCCGAACACGGCGGTGTCCGACCAAAATGCGAGCAGGGCTCGAGTGTGCTCACCAGGGTCGCCCCACGGGCCGCCGCGCCTGCCGCGCGCAAGGCCACGACCTCGGCGTGAGGAAGGCCGGGGCCCTCGTGCCATCCCTCGGCGATGAGACGCCCATCGCGCAGGATCACCGCGCCGACAAGCGGGTTTGGACTCACCCGGCCGCGCGCGCGCGTCGCAACCTCGCGGGCATGCGCGAGCGCGGCGGACTCCGCCGCGCTGAGCGTCGTCATCCGGCGAGCTCGGCCAGGCTTCGATATGCGTCGACCGGGTTGTCCGCGCTGAAGATGGCCGATGCCGAGACCAGCCACGACGCGCCCGCATCGCGCGCCTGGACCAGCGTCCCGAGACCAATCCCACCATCAACCTCGATCCAGACCTCGTCGGGGAGCGCCGCCCGCAAGCGCCCAACCTTGTTTGGGGTCGTCGCAATGAATGACTGACCGGCAAAGCCGGGGTTGACCGCCATGCAGTTCACAAAGTCGATCGAACCAATGAGCTCAGTGACGAAATCGAGCGGCGTCCCGGGGTTGATGGCAACCCCGGCGGCACACCCCAAGCGGCGAATCTCGGCCATCAGCCGGTGCAGATGCGGGTCCGCCTCGGCGTGGACGCTGATCGCGTTCGCATGGGGCGCAAAGAGCTCCAGCAGGGGTCCGGGACGTTCCACCATCAGGTGGACATCGACCAGGCCGCCGTGTGGCCGCACGCTCCGCGCCACCGCTGCGGTGAAATCCGGCCCCACCGTGAGGTTCGGCACGAAGTGTCCATCCATCACATCGACGTGGAAGACGCGCGCGCCAGCGGCGCACAGGTCGCCCAACTGGGCCCCCAGGGCGGTCATGTCCGCGGACATGACCGATGGCAACACAACAGGTCGGTCAGGACGAGTCATCAGAACGCAGAGCGTACCGACGTGGTCGCGTACCCGCCAATTCGGGCCGCTCGGGCCGCCGCCACTTAGATTTCCAGCCGGGCCACAAAGAAACCATCGGTGCGATCGCGGCTGGGAAGCGTCAGCAACGCACCCTCCAACCGCGGATGGGCAAGGTGCGGGAATTGGGCTGTCACATCCGCCACGTGGACTCCGGTTGCGCGCACGACCTCTTCATTTTCCGCGGCCAGAAGGGTGCACGTGCTGTAGACGACCCGGCCGCCGGGGCGCGTGAGCTCGATCGCGCGTTCGAGCAGATCCCGCTGCAGCTTAACGAGCTCATCGAGGGCTTCCGGGCGACGCCGCCAGCGCACGTCCGGACGCGAGCTCAGCACGCCAAGACCGGTACACGGCGGGTCTACGAGCACCGCATCGAAGCCATCGTCCAACTCCAGGGTCCGCGCATCCCCGGTGATCACCTGAATGCGTGCGCCCATGCGTCGACCCAGGACCCGCAGGGCCTGGGCGCGGGCCTCATGGAGTTCCACGCAGACGATCTCGGCGCGATTGGCGGCCAGGGCGGCCAGGTGGGTCGCTTTGGCTCCCGGGGCAGCACACAGATCGAGAATCCGCTCGCCGGGCCGCGGCGCCAACACGCGCGCGGGCAGCATCGAAGCCCGGCTTTGTCCCATCGCCCGTCCGCGCGCCCACAGCTCAGAATCCTCGAGCGCAAACGGCCCCTCGAGCACGAGCGCCTCAGGCAGAAAGGGATCATCGTGCCACGCCATCTGGAGTGCAGCCTCGACGGTACGACGCGGGCCGCGCAGTGGATTCCACCGAATCGCCGACTCGGCCGGGTCGTTGGCCGCAGCCATCGCTCCCTCGGCGAGCTCGCCGAGGGAGCTCTCAAACCCCTCGACGATCCAATCCGGCAACGAATGCCGAATACCGGCGGCGCTCGGATCGCCCTCGAGGCTGGCCAGACGGCGTTTGCCGTCCGCGGCGATGCGCCGCATGACCGCGTTCACCAGGCCCGCGCGGGCGGTCCGTCGGCGCGGCACCCCGTGGAGGGTGCGCACGAGCCGCACCGTCTGATCGACCGCGGCAGCATCCGGTACGCGGTCCGACCAGATCAGCTCATACGCGCCGACCCGCAACACCTCGCGCACATCTGGTTCAAGTCCGCCGGGCCGCTCAAGCGCACCGTCGATCAACCAATCCAGCGTGCGCCGGCGTTGCACAGGGCCGTAGCTCAGGCGCATGGCAGCCGCACGCGTCCGGGGATCCAGATCGGCCCGGCGGGCCTCCGCGGCGAATGCGCGATCGGCAAACGCGCCCTCGGCAACGCGGCGCAGGACGCGCAGGGCCATCAAACGCTCGGGACTGATCTGGCCGTCGGTCGTCATACAATCTCCAGTGATCCGCGGTACCCGCGCAAGAATTCGCCGGCCGAGACGCGACCACGCGAGGGCGGCTGCAACTCCACTATCTCCAGCGTCCCGGATCCACAGCCCATCAGCAGCCGACCGTCGTCGGCGTGCAGACCCGGGGCCGTCTCGGTCTCGTGCGCGACCGTTCGCCACACCTTGAATGGCTCACCGCCGATCACCAGTCGCGCACCGATGTGCGGGGCAAGTGCCCGTACGCGATTGGCGAGCGCCGTGGCTGAGCGACCCGGATCCAGCACCCGATCGGCGTCGTTGAGTTTGGGTGCGAGCGACACTCCAACCTCGGGCTGCGCGATAACCCGCAGCGTGCCGCGCTCGAGCTGGTCGAAGGTCTCGACCAGCGCCGGGATGGCCAAAGCGCACAATCGGTCCATGATCGCACCGGCGTCATCGGTGACTGCAACAGGTGTGCGCACCACGCGCGCTAGGGGTCCCGTATCGAGCCCGGCGTCCATTCGCATAATGCTCACTCCGGTTTCGGTAACGCCATCCATCAGCGAACGCTCGACGGGAGCGGCCCCCCGATAGGCGGGAAGGATGGAAAAGTGCACGTTGATACACGGCCATTCTGAGAGCAGCGGCGCGTTGAGAAGCTGGCCGAATGCCACGACACACAAAGCGGCCACATTTGCCGCACGCAGCCGCTCAAGTACCTCGGGTGCGTTGATCGTTGCCGGTCGGATGCACTCGAGCCCGAGCTCGGCGGCCTCGGCGGCCACGGGAGTCAGTGACAGCGAACGTGAACGGCCCCGGGGGCGATCGGGCTGTGAGATCACCAGGGCAATCTCGTGATGCGCTCTCGCAAGATCGCGCAGGATCTCCGCCGCTGGGGCGGGGCTTCCCGCAAAGGCAATTCGCATCTGTCGCTATGCCTGGCTGCGCAGTTCCCGCAGCGCCTCGCGGCGTTGTTCCTTCGTCGTGCGGTCCAAAATCAGAATGCCGTCCAGGTGGTCCATCTCATGCTGGACGACCCGCGCCTCAAACCCTTCGGCCTCGAGACGGACCGGCTCGCCGTCATCGTCGAGCGCTTCGACGTGCAGTGCGACAGCCCGTGGCACTTCCACCGTGATCTCACCGATCGACAGGCATCCTTCGACGTCGATCTCCGTTTCGTCGGAGGACCACGCGACGCGGGGGTTGATCAACACACGCGGACGGTCATCATCGCGCAAGCGATACACGAGGATCCGGCGCAGCGCACCGAGCTGCGGCGCGGCGAGACCCGCGCCATGCGCCTCATCCATGATCAATTCCATCCGCGCGACCTCTTCACGCAGCGCATCGTCAAAGACGGTCACTTCCGTGGCAGGAATGCGCAACACGGGGTCACCCAGCTGGCGCACCTGCCGCATTGCGGCCAAGCGGCGCTGTTCAAGATCCGGATCAGCGAGTGCACGAGACGACATCGGCTCTTGATGCTAGCAAGTGCTCGGAAGACGGCCACCGCGGTCGCCCTCCGGCAACGACTACTTGCGCGCCGGGAGCACCGCGCGCGCGGCGGCGAGCACCCCTGAGCGCGCGGCGGTCAAGGCCGCGTCGGTGTCGATGCGCACCGCAGGACCGCCGACGACCGACACAACCGGGTCGCCGTCTCCCAGGGCGATCGTCACCGTGGGGTCCCCGCTGCGCGGGTAGCGCACGAGAGCGGTCTTGTCGGTGGGGATCACGATCGTCGGCGCCGGCGCAAGATCGTTGAGCGCGAAGAAGATCGATGCCAACGACGTGCGCACTCCCGGAGCCACCAAGGCCATCAGTTCCTCGAGGCGGTACAGCTCCGCCACGCGTGGGGTATAGAAGTACTCCGCCTCGCGCAGAAGGGCCAAATCGACACCGGTTGCCGCGCCGCGCTCGGGGCGCTCCTGGACCCAGTCGCGCACTCGCAGCCAGCTCTTGTGGATGATCTCACCCGAGGCAGCCTTGATGTCCGCGGGCACGCGGCGATCTGGAGTGATGACGATCAGCACCTGGCGCGCGGCGGATCCAAGCGCCCGCTGGGTGGCCGCCAGGGCCGCCGCCCGAGCGAGATCGAACCCAAGGTCGGACACAATCCCGATGACCCACTCGTCGCCGTGGCGCAGCGTGATGTCAAGCATCATCGCGTCGGCGCCCTGACCCACGACACGCCGCTCGCTGACGAGCATCTGGTCAGTGCCGGCAAGATGGTCGCCCAGCAGTTCCGCGACGAGCGCCGCGCGTGTCTCAGGTCCACCGAGTTGCAGCAGCGTCGCCAAGACGTGGGCCCACTGCTCGCGCGGTTCTGAGAACGCCTCATAGAGTCTTGGGACCGGCATCGTTCTCACTTCCGTTGAGTTGAATGACCGCAAAACTTTACACAGGAACCCGTCCCACCGAGTCCCCAACACCGTCACGACACCCGCCCTCTGAAGGACCAGAACGTCGGGG
>JADGPH010000175.1 GCA_017882555.1 Thermoleophilia bacterium | reverse complement strand
TCGAGGAAGCGTGCGCCAGCTTGCACGGCGAGCCGCCCGGCGACCTCGCTCATCGGAGCCAGGAGAGGCAGCCGACCCTGGAGATCTTCGACGGTCTCGTAGGCGATCGCGGTCCCACCGGCGCGGCACAGGGCATCTGCGACGCCCGGGTTTGCCGCCAGATGAAGGAAGGTGAAGATCATCTGCTCGTCGGTGAGAAAGCCAAACTCGGCCGCTTGTGGCTCTTTGACCTTCAGAATCAGATCGCAACCCCAACAGTCGGCGGCCGTGCCGACGTCGACGCCGACGCGGCCATAGGCGTCGTCGTCGTATCCGGCACCCACGCCAGCGTTGTGCTCGATCCACACGCCGTGACCGCGTTCGATGAGCTCAAGCGCACCGCCTGGGGTGAGGGCGACGCGGTGTTCGTCGGTCTTGATCTCTGCGGGAACGCCGATCCGCACGGAGTACCTTTCTGTGGGCGTCGTTCGTGGCGGCCTATATTAGATCGGTGGCGCCTTACGGTGCCGACGGGAAATGGGGCGCGGCATCCTTGTTGTGCGCGCCGACCCGAGCGATCTTGCGCCAGCGCACCGCGCAGAGCGCCGCGGCGATTCCGGTCAGTGTTGCGAGCCCAAGGAAGAATGCGCGCCACCAGTGTGATGGCACTGGCGCGGGTGGGGCGTGTTGGAGGTGGGTGACCACAGCCAACTCTTGCGCGGCCAGTGGGTGTGTCCGATCGGCCTCAATCGCCCTGGTCAACGCGTCCCGCGCTTCGGTGAGCTTGTGCGTCCACAGATTGGTCATACCCGTAGCGAAGTCCGTCGCGATCGGACCCGTGGTGTTGCTGATGCCCAGTCTGGTGAGCAATCGGAAGATGGGGCTTGCTTGATCCAAGAGCCCGCCGCCCCCCGGATTCTTGAAGCGCACGATCCCGTGTGCGTCCCCCTTCGCGTCGACGGCCGGGCCGCCCGAGTCACCGTGCGCGATGGCGGAGTCGATGAAGGTGAATTGCTGGCCGGGTAGGTACTTCACCGTTGCGAGGACCCCGAGGTGGCCGGTCTTGATCCCCGGGACCGTCGTCGTCGGCAATCCCAGCGTCGTCGGCGTCGCCACGCCGTATCCGATCACCGCGGCCGCTGTCCCGATCGAATCGGTCTGGTTGAGGTGCAGCGCAGGGACATGATGATCGGCGATCTGGAGCAGCGCGAGATCGTCCGTTTGCTCGAGGCTGCCCCGGATGAGGTGCGCCGGAACCTCCGTCGCCGGCGTGTGTGGATTCACGGTCGCCCGCAACACGCGAACGCGCAATACCCGTACGCCGACGGGAACGACCGCGTTGACCTTCACCCACTCCTCGTACGCGGCCTGGTCACCGAACGTTCCCCGCTGTGCGAGCGCGAGCGGTGCGGCGACGATCGCCAGAGACGCTCCCGAGGGCGAGACGACGTGCGCGTCGGTCACCAACACCCCGCCGGGGGCGACCGCGAACGCGGTGCCGAGTTCGGTGACCGTGTGGAGCGGCCCGAGCGGGAAGAGCTGCCCGGTGCCGGTGCGCAGCGCGGCGACCGAGACGGTCGTCTCCACTCGATACGCCGAGCCCAATGCCAGCAGCACCCCGCGCTCAAGGGGATCGGTGGTTTGACCGTTGGGAATCGCCGCAAACGCCTGGGCGGGCCACGCGAGAATCAGCGCAAGCGCGATCCACATTTTGGGGCGGCGTCCCGACACCCCAACAGGGTAGCCCACCGGTCAGCAGTCGCGCCAAGAGGTGCGGGACCGTTCGCGGCGCGCGGCACGATGGTCGGGAACCGTGCCCTGGGGCTCAGTGGCGAAAGTGGCGGCGGCCCGTAAAGACCATCGCGAGTCCCGCGGCGTCGGCGGCCGCGATGACCTCATCGTCGCGGATCGATCCACCCGGCTGGATGATCGCCCGGACACCGGCTTTGACGGCGGCCTCTGGACCGTCGGCAAACGGGAAGAATGCGTCACTGGCCAGTACGGAGTCGGCGATCGATGCGGTGGCCTTCTCGATCGACAGGCGCACCGAGTCCACGCGGCTCATTTGACCGGCGCCGATACCGACGGTGACCAGCTCGCGTGCGAGCACGATGGCGTTGGATTTGACGTGCTTGGCCACCCGCCACGCGAACAAGAGGTCTCCCCACTCGGCCTCCGAGGGCTGCCGGGCACTGACCACCTGCATGGATGCGCGGTCCTCGGACTCGGTGTCCCGGTCCTGGACGAGCATGCCACCCACCACGCGTCGTAGGTCGCGTTCGCCGACGTTCTGACGGCGACGCTCTTGGTTCATCATGATGCGGATGTTGGGCTTTCGCGTCAGGGCTTCCAGTGCCGCCGGGCCATACCCGGGCGCAAGGAGCACTTCGACAAATGTCGACGCCAGCAACTCGCCGAGCTCAGCGTCGACGGGGCGGTTGAGGACGATCACGCCACCGTAGGCCGAGATCGGATCACAGTCGCGGGCCTTGACGTACGCGCTCAACACATCCGAGCCGACGGCCACGCCGCACGGATTGTTGTGCTTGATGATCACGCAGGCGGGAAGCTCAAACTCGGCGAGCAGGTTGCGGCCCCCGTCGAGGTCGAGCAGGTTGTTGAACGACAAATCCTTGCCGTGAAGTTTCTCGACGCGCGCCAACAGATTCGTCCTCGCCCCGCGTTCGGTGTAGTAGGCCGCGCGCTGGTGTGGATTCTCGCCGTAGCTGACCTTGAAGGCGCGGTCGAACGTCAGCAGGATACGTTCGGGGAACTCGCCTTCGGATTCGCTGAGCCAGTTGGCGATCGCCGCGTCGTAGGCGGCCGTGCGCTGGAATGCCCGCCCGGCGAGGCGACGCCGAGTCTCACGGGATACCTCGCCCTCGGACGCGCGCAGCTCGTCCAGCACGCTCGGGTACTGATCCGGGGAGGTGAGGATCGTGACGCGGTCGTGGTTCTTGGCCGACGCGCGCACCATTGCGGGGCCACCGATGTCGATCTGCTCGACAAGCTCATCTTCACTCATGCCCCGCTTGGCAACGTACGACTCGAACGGATAGAGGTTGACGCAGACCAGGTCGATCCCCTCGATACCCGAGGCCGCCATGTCCGCCTGATCTTCGGGAAGATGTTCGCGCGCCAGGATTCCGCCGTGGATCTTGGGGTGCAGCGTCTTGACGCGCCCGCCGAGGATCTCCGGGTGGCCCGTCACCTGCTCGACGCGCGTGACCGGCACGCCGAGGGCCTCGATTGAGGTCGCGGTGCCGCCGGTCGACAGGATCTCGACGCCCAGCCCGGTCAGCCCTCGCACGAGCTCTTCCAGTCCGGTCTTGTCGGAAACGGAGATCAGCGCCCGGCGGATCTTCACGATGGTTTCTCCTCGAGGATCTGCACGTGTCGGGGTGAGGTCGGATCGCGGAGCACGCGTCCGGCAGCAAAAAGTCGTACGGCTTCGGGCAGCACGCGGTGCTCTGCATCGCGGATACGCTCACGCAGGGAATCTGGCGTGTCACCGTACACAACCGGCACGGGTTCTTGCAGGATCGGAGGACCGCCGTCGACCTCTTCTTCGGCGTAATGCACGGTGACCCCCGTCCAGCGCACGCCCCAGGCGAGCGCGTCGTCGATGGCGTGCATTCCGGGAAACGACGGCAACAGCGACGGGTGCAGGTTGATCACGCGGTCCGTAAAGCGGTCCAGGAACGCCCCGCTCAGGATGCTCATCCACCCGGCCAGTACCACCAGATCCGGCTGTGCCGCGGCGACGACAGCGGCGAGCGTGTGGTCGCGCGCGCCGCGATCGACCGCTGGATCACGGGTCACTATCGTCGCTGGGATCCCGGCCGACCTGGCGCGCACAACCCCGTGGGCTTCGGCACGGGAGCTCACGACTAACACGATCTCCGAGGCTCCGCCGGGCGTGTGGACGGTCTCGATCAAGCGCTGCAGGTTGGTCCCCGACCCGGAGATCAGGACCACGATGCGATACGGGCTAGACACGGCGGACTCCGTGGGATCCGGAGGCGATGTGGCCGATCACCACCGCGTCGGGAATGCGCGCCAGAATCGCGTCCCCGGAGTTCTCGGGGGCGATCAGGCACAGCCCGATGCCCATGTTGAAGGTCTTCCACGCGTCTGTCTCGGCCACCCGGCCACTGCCGAGGATCGCCTGAAGTGCGTGGGGCATCGGCCAAGTGCCGGTCTCGAGCACGGCCTCGAGCGTAGCCGGCAGGGCGCGCGGCAGGTTCTCCGGCAAGCCGCCGCCGGTGATGTGGGCGACAGCATGTACAGGGATGCCGGCCGCCAGCAGTCCGAGGACGTCGCGTACGTACAACCGGGTCGGTTCGAGCAGGACCTCGACCGGGCAGTCGAGCGTCCCGTCGGCGAGCAACGCCCGCACCAGTGAAAAGCCATTGGAGTGCACGCCCGAGGAGGGGATCCCGATCACGACATCACCGGTGATCACGCGCTCCGGGCCGAGTACGTCGTCACGCTCGACGATCCCCACCGCAAAACCTGCGAGGTCAAAATGGCCGGCCTGGTAGAGGCCGGGCAGTTCGGCCGTCTCACCACCGAGCAGGGCACAGTCGACCGCCGCACAGGCCCGAGCTATCGAACCGACCAACACACGCGCCTCGTCGGGATCGAGTTTGCCGACCGCCAGATAATCCAAGAACCCCATCGGCCGGGCGCCTGAGCAGATGAGATCATTGACACACATCGCGACCAGATCCTGGCCGAGTCCCTCGAGCAGTCCCGCCTCGCGCGCGAGCAGCAACTTGGTCCCCACGCCGTCGGTACAGGCGACCATCAAGCCGTTGCGCATCGGCGGAAGCTCAAGCGCCCCGGCAAACCCGGTGACGCCGCCACGGACAAACGGGGCGATGTTGGCTGTGTGCACCCGCGCGGCCTCGAGATCGACGCCGGCGTCGCGGTAGGAAATGTCGTTGCCCGTCACTTCCGTTGCGCCTCCGCGGGCTGCGTGGCGGCATCCTCAAACCGCAGTTTGATCGATGAGTCAGGGACGGGAATGGGGTATTCGCCGGTGAAGCAGGCGCGACAGAACCGATCGGCGGGCGCTCCGATGGCGCGCTGGAGACCCTCCAGCGAGAGGTGCGCCAGCGTCGTGGCCCCGGTCAGGCGGGCAACCTCGTCGATCGAGTGGCGCGCCGCGACGAGCTCACCGCGGGACGGCATGTCGATGCCGTAGAAACATGGCCAGGTGATCGGAGGACTCGAGATGCGCATATGGACTTCGCGCGCCCCCGCCTCACGCAACATCGCCACGACTTGCTGGGTTGTGGTGCCACGCACGATGGAGTCGTCGACGACGATCAGGCGCTTTCCGTCGATGATCTCGCGCAACGGGTTGAACTTCAGTTTGACGCCGCTCTTGCGGAGTTCCTGATCGGGCTGAATGAAGCTCCGGCCTACATATCGATTGCGGACGACCGCTTCGGAGTACGGAATCCCTGAGGCGAAGGCGTAGCCGATCGCCGCCGGTGTGCCGGAGTCGGGGAGTCCAACGACCATGTCGGCGTCGATCGGAGCCTCGCCGGCGAGCTCGATCCCCATCGCCCGGCGCTGTTCCCAGACATTGCGTCCGTCGAGGAGGCTGTCGGGTCGCGCGAAGTAGATGTGCTCGAACACGCACATCCGTGAGATCGCCGGAGTAAGGGCTTGGCGGCTTTCCAGTCCGGTCGCGGTCAACCGCACCGCCTCGCCGGGACGTACCTCGCGAACGAGGGTCGCGCCGATTTGATCGAGCGCACAGGTCTCCGACGCGACGCAGTACCCTCCCTCGAGCTTGCCGATCACCAGGGGCCGGACGCCGTGCGCGTCACGGAACGCCACCAGTTCATACTCCGAGAGGGCGACCGCGGAGAAGGCCCCCACCAGGCGGCCGATGACGCCGACCACGGCGTCGAGCAACGAGCCCGGCTCGCGAGCCAGGAGCGCTGCGATCAACTCTGAGTCCGTCGTCGCCTGTAAGGGTTGCGGGTCGTTGGTGATCTGCTCTCGCAGCGCATCGGTGTTGGTGAGGTTGCCGTTGTGGCCGAGTGCCACCAGACCCGTGCCGCGGTTGCGGGTCACCGGCTGAGCGTTCTCCCACTTGTTGGACCCCGTCGTGGAATACCGCACGTGGCCGATTGCCGAATGCCCCGACAAGCTGCGCAACGAGGGCTCGTCAAAGACCGCCCCGACCAAGCCGAGGTCGCGCTGCACCATGACCTGTCCGTCATCGGCAACCGCGATGCCTGCGCTTTCTTGGCCACGGTGTTGGAGGGCGTGGAGCGCGAAGAACGCCAGCCGTGAGATATCGCGGCCCGGAGCGACGATCCCGACCACCCCGCACTCATCGTGGGGGGAATCATCGTCCCACAACACGCTCATGCGACGGCCTCCGGCAACGTGGCTTCGTAGGCGACGCGGGCGATCTCCAGATCGAGCCTGATCGTTGCGCCGCCGAGGTGAACATCCACACTATCGCCACCGACGCTACCGATGACCGTGATTGGCACGTCTCCGGCCAGTGCGGTGAGCCGGGCGAGCGCCGTCGGACGGCAGGTGGCGACGATTCGTTCGCCAGATTCACCGAAGAGCACCTCGTCCGGGCGGCGGTCTTCGGGGAGGGTGACCATGCAGCCGATGCCTCCGGCGAGGGCCGATTCGGCGAGCGTGATCGCGATGCCACCGCCCGAGATGTCGTGGGCCGAACACCACAATCCTTCGCGAGCCGCCGAAACCATGAACCCGATCAGCGCAGCCTCGCCGTCGAGGTTCGGAAGTGCCGGTGCGCCGTGCGCTGCGCCAATCCACTCACTGGCATCGAGGCGGGCGATACCGCCGCCCAGCACGATCACCAGGTCGCCCTCGCTCGCCAACGCGTGTCCGACGCTGCTTCCGGCATCGTCGAGCAACCCAATCATTCCCACGACGGGCGTCGGATAGATCGCGCGTTCGGGGCTCTCGTTGTAGAGCGAGACATTGCCCGAGACCACCGGCACGGCGATGGCCTCAAGGGCTTCGCTCATGCCTTCGATGACCTCGGCCAAGCGCCACCCGGTGCTGGCTTTCTCGGGGTTTGCAAAGTTCAGGCAGTCGCTTGCAGCCAGTGGCAACGCACCCGTGCAGGCGATGTTGCGTGCGGCTTCGAAGACGCTGGCGCGACCGCCGCCGCGCGGGTCAAGCTCACAGTGGCGTTCGGCGCAGTCGGTCGTGATCGCCAGTGCCCGCTTCATGCCGGGGATCCGCACGACGGCTGCGTCGCCACCGGGTCGGCGAATCGTGTTGGCACCGACCAGGTGATCGTATTGCTGGTAGATCCAGCGCTTGCTCGCGAGGTTGGGGCGCGCCAACAGTTCCGCCCATGCGGCCTGCAGATCGTCGGGGGCGGGAATGTGATCGAGTTCGAGTGGCGTCGGCGCGGATGCCGGGGTGCGCGGGACGTCGTAGGCCGGTGCATCGTCCGTGAGGGCGGAGGCGGGGATGTCCACGACGATCGCACCGTGATGTCGCGCGGTGAAGTTGCCGGTCGTGGTGACCGTGCCGATGACACTCGCATCGAGTTCCCAGCGCGAACAGGTCGCAAGGACATGATCGAGCGTTTCGGGCGCCACAAGCCCGAGCATGCGCTCCTGGCTTTCCGACACTAGGATCTCGGCCGCGGCCATCCCGCCTTCACGCAACGGGATCTGGTCGAGGTCGATCTCGAGGCCGACGCCGCCCTTTGCGGCCATCTCGCAGGCTGCGCTGGTCAGGCCGGCGGCACCGAGGTCTTGGAGCGCGAGGAAGGCACTGTCTGCGGCGAGTTCAAGGCAGCAGTCCATCAACTTGCGCTCGGTAAATGGATCGCTGACCTGCACCGAGGGGCGTTTGTCGGCATCGTCGGAGCTCAGCTCGGCCGACGCCAATATACTGGCGCCACCGATGCCGTCCCGGCCCGTACGGTTGCCGATGAGCACCAGCAGGTTGCCTTCGCCGAAGGCTGCTGCGCGCAGTATGCCGTCCGCTCGTACGAGGCCGATGCACATGGCGTTCACCAGGCACGAGTCCTCGTAACGATCGTCGAAGGCGACCTCCCCACCGACCGTCGGGACCCCGATGCAGTTGCCGTAGTGGCCGATGCCCGCCACGGCTCGCGTAAACAGGTGGCGGCTGCGGGCGCTCTCCAGCGATCCGAAGCGCAGCGAATCCAACAGCGCGATCGGACGGGCCCCGAGTGCCAGGATGTCGCGCACGATGCCGCCCACACCGGTCGCGGCCCCCTCGAAGGGCTCTACTGCCGAGGGATGGTTGTGGCTCTCGATCTTGAGGGCGATGGCCCAGCCATCGCCGACATCGACCGCTCCGGCGTTCTCGCCGGGCCCCTGCAAGACGTGTGGTCCCTCGGTGGGGAAGCGCCGGAGCAGGCGGCGCGAATGTTTGTACGAGCAGTGTTCGCTCCACATCAGGCTGAACATCGCCAGTTCCGCATCGGTCGGTGCACGCCCAATCAGCGTCGGGATGTGGGCAAACTCACCGTCGGTGAGCCCGAGCTGGCGGTACAGCGGGGTCGTCATGCGCGCACCAGAGCGGCAAACAGACCGAGGCCGTCGGTCGATCCGAGCAGCGGGTCGACCGCCTCTTCGGGATGCGGCATCAGGCCGAGGACGTTGCCGCGCGCGCTGGCCACACCGGCGGCCGACGCGACCGAGCCCAACGGATTCTCGGGCCCGTAGGAGAACACGATTCGTGCGTGGTGCGGGTCGCCAAACCAGGCTCCGTCGTGGTTCTTGATGGGAACAGAGATCGCCGCTCCGAGCTCACGCGTAAACGGGGTGTCGTGATCAAGGACCTCGAGCTCGACTTGGCGGCAGACAAACGACGTCGTGGCGTTGGTGCGCAAGACGCCCGGTAGCAGTCCCGCCTCGCACAGCACCTGGAAGCCGTTGCAGATCCCCAGGACGAGTCCTCCGGCATCGGCATGACGCCGGACTGCGTCCATGATCGGCGACCGGGAGGCGATCGCCCCCGGGCGCAGGTGATCGCCGTAGCTGAAGCCACCCGGAATGATCACCGCTCGCGTGCCGTCAGGCAGCTGGGGGTCGGCGTGCCAGGCGTAGGTGGCCTCGCCTCCGACACCGCGCACGGCGCGCACGGCGCTTTCGTGATCAAGTGAACCTGGAAATCGCACGACGGCCACCATGTGTCAGTCCTCGATCGCGACCGTAAAGTCTTCGATGAGCGCGTTCGCCAGCAGTCGCTCACACATCTCGCGTGCCGTTCCCAGCGGGTCGGGGCCGTCGAGCTCAAGCTCAATCCGCCGGCCAAGCCGGACGTCGTGGATGCCGGAGAATCCCAGCCGGCCGAGTGCGCCCCGGACGGCCTGCCCCTGGGGGTCCAGGACGCCTTGGCGCGGCATCACCGTCACGACGACACGGGTCATTGGTGGGCCCTCACGTCTGCCTCCTCGAGATAGTCACGAAAACGTTGTCCGGTGATGCGCTCGTACGCCTGGATGTAGCGATCGCGAGTGCCCTGGGTGACCTCGCGTGGCAACGCCGGCCCCGGAGGGGTGTGATCCCAGCCGGAGGCATCCAACCAGTCCCGCACATACTGCTTGTCAAACGAGGCGGGGTTGACCCCCGGCTGCCATTTATCGGCCGGCCACAGCCGCGAGCTGTCGGGCGTCAGCACCTCGTCTGCCAGCACCAGCTGATCGCGGACGTCGCGGCCAAACTCGAACTTGGTGTCGGCCAAGATGATCCCCGCCTGGGCGCAACGCGCATGGGCGCGCTGATAGAGCGCCAAGGTCAACGCTTCGAGGGCGGTGATCAGACCCACGCCGAATCGGGCGGCGGCATCGTCGCGGGTGATGTTCTGGTCGTGCCCGCTGGTGGCTTTGGTCGCCGGCGTGAAGATGGGATGCGGAAGCCGGTCACCGAGTTGGAGACCTACGGGCAGATCATGCCCGGCGATCGTTCCGGACTCGCGGTACTCCCGCCAGCCGGAGCCCGCCAAGTAGCCCCGTGCGACGCATTCGAGCTCGATCATCTCGAGCCGCTGCACCAGCATGGTGCGACCCGCAAACTCTGCGGTGCGGAACGGGTCGGGCAAGTCCTTGGGGTCGATGCTGCGCAAGTGGTTCGGGGCGATGTCGCCCGTCTGCGCAAACCAGAACAACGACATCGCCGTCAGCACCCGTCCCTTGTCGGGAATCAGGGTCGGCATGATCACGTCATAGGCCGAGATCCGGTCGCTGGCGACCAGAATGAGCTG
>JADGPH010000024.1 GCA_017882555.1 Thermoleophilia bacterium | reverse complement strand
CCCCCTGCTTGCGACCGCCAAAGGTCGCCGACCCGAGATACAGCTCGGTGTGCCAGGAGGTCGCCGGGTTGTGATCGACGGCATACCGGACCAAGCGCGGTTGCTCGATCCGGTCGCCTTGCGGGTCGTAGCTAGTGACCTGGATGGGCAGTTGGTGGGCGACCACCGCAGCGTGGCGCGCGGACGATCGTGCACCGACGATGCGCCAGCCGACGCCCGCGACAACAAGTGCAGCCACCGCCATGACCGCCACGCGGCGGCGGCGGCGTTGGCGGCGGCGCAAGGCCGCACGGGCGTCCCGCGAGCGCACGCGCCCGGCGTCGGTGGTGCCCGCTGCGCGCGGTGCGGCGCACGCCCGCAGTTCGTCGGCGAACTCCGCTGCTGTGGCGAAGCGCTCGTCGGGATCCTTTGCGGCGGCGCGCATGACGCATTCGGCAAGGCGTCGCGGCACATTCGCCACGAGACTCCGAGGATCGGGCAGTGGATCGTTGACGTGGCGCATCGCCACGGTCACGAAGTTCTCGCCGGAAAACGGCAGCGTGCCGGTCAGACACTCCCAGAGCACGATGCCGAGGGCATAGATGTCCGCGCGGCCATCGACGGTTCGGCCCTGCGCCTGTTCGGGCGCGAGATAGTCGCTGGTGCCCACCATCATGCCCGAGCGCGTCAGTCGGGATTCGGTACTGACCTCGAGCAGGTGGGCAATGCCGAAGTCGGCCAGCTTGGCGTTGCCATCGCCGTCCATGAGCACGTTCTGTGACTTGATGTCGCGATGGATCACCCCGTGGCTGTGGGCGTACGCAAGCGCCGTCGCGACCTGGGCTCCGATGCGGGCCACCTCGCGCGGCGGGAGCGGTCCCTCGCGCGCAATCCGCGCTTTGAGGTCCTCGCCCTCGACGAGCTCCATCACCAGGAATGGCCCCTCATCGTCTTCGCCGCGATCGAGCAGCCGTACGACGCCCGGGTGCGACAACCGGACGATCGCGCGGGCCTCCCGCAAAAAGCGCGCCATCGACTCGGTGTCATCGCGCAAACTGGTACGTAACCGCTTGAGCGCAACCGTCCGCTCGAGCACGGTGTCGTGCGCCCGCCACACCGTCGCCATGCCGCCATGGCCGATCTGCGCCCCAACAACATAGCGGGGGCCGACGGGGCCGCTCACGGTGTGCTCCGACAGGTCCGTCGATCACGTTGGGCAGCCATCGCGATCCACAATACCGCCTGGTTGGAGGCGTGCTCGCGCGCCCACGCGGCACCCCGGTAAGCTCTCAGGTATGGCGACTGCCCAAACAGTCCTCGTGGTGGAAGACGACGATGCGATCCTCGAATCCATCGTGTACCAACTGACCCGAGCGGGGTATCGGGTCCTGCGGGCCAGCGACGGCGCGCAAGGTCTGCGGCTGTTTCAAAGTCAGCGCCCCGATCTCGTGATCCTCGACCTGATGCTGCCCGCACTCGATGGCTGGCGGTTCACCGAACAGGTACGCGCGGAGGATCCCCGGGTTTCGGTCATCGTGTGCAGCGCCCGCACCAGCGAATACGACCGCGTGCACGGGCTCGAACTCGGCGCGGACGACTACATCACCAAGCCCTTTTCGATGAAAGAGCTCATGGCGCGGGTCAACGCCCACTTGCGCCGCGCGGAGCTCCACCGACAGCCCGCCGGACGGACCTGCATCGACGCAGGTCCCCTGCGGATCGATCCCGAGCAGGTCCAGGCATATGCCAGCGGGCAGTCGATCGGCTTGACCCCGCGTGAGTTTGAGGTGCTCTACGCGCTGGCGCGAAGCGCCGGCAAGCCGCTCCCGCGCAACCGTCTCTATCGGGAAGTGTGGGGCTACGAGATGCTCACGGGCGACCGATCGGTCGATGTCTTCGTGCGCAAGGTACGTCAGAAGCTCTCGCGGGCGCTGCCCGAGCACCCGTTCATCCAGACCCATTACGGCGTCGGATATCGGTTTGATCTCGTGCCAGGGTCCGACGGGGACAACCCGGACGCCCCCATCGGCACCGACGCCGACGTCTCACCCACGCCCTGATCGACCGGTCGGGTCGGCTGCGCGAACGGGCACACGGTCAGATTCCCGTGACCGATCGTCCGGAACCCACCGGTTGGCGGTTGTAGGACCGTGCCCCGGTCGGCTAGCCTTCCGAGGCTTTCCTCTGGGGGGATGCCCGAGCGGCCAAAGGGAACGGTCTGTAAAATCGTCGGCTACGCCTTCGGAGGTTCGAATCCTCCTCCCCCCACTGGATTTGCCCCCATCGATCCGGCGTCACTGACGCAGAAATTGGTCCCAGCGAGCCGCCAGGTCGCCCGCCCCGCACCTACCCCGGCAAGCGTCGAAAGATGCGCTCGGGCATATGCCGCAGGATCAGCATGACCCAGCGCAAGATCCCGGGGACCCAGATCACCCGGGCGTGAGCGTCGATGGCGCTGGCGACAGCGTCGGCGACCTTGTCGGGCGTCGTGCTGAAGGGGGCGGGCTTGAGGTGTGCGGTCATCCGCGTGCGCACGAACCCCGGGCGGACCACGATGACCCGCACCCCGGATCCGTCGAGCGATGCGGCCAGGCCGCGCGTGAAGGCGTCGAGGCCCGCTTTGGCCGCCCCATAGGTGTAGTTCGCGCGACGCGGACGCTCTCCGGCGACCGTCGACATGACCACCAGCGTCCCGTGGCCTTGGGCGCGCAGCCGTTGTCCGACCCCGACCAACACCGGCACCAGACCTCGGAAGTTGATGTCGATGATCTTCGCGGCCGCGACAGGGTCCCGTTCGGCGGTCTCTTGATCCCCGAGGAACCCCGCGGCCACGATCACCACGTCGGGTTCGTCGGCAAAGGCCGTCGTCACGACCTCAGCCTGGCTGCCCGCGGCACAGGCGTCAAAGTCCACGACTTCCACTCGAGCAACCCCGTCTTGGCGCAGTGCCTCGGCAGCGCGCTCCATATCGGGACGATCGGGCCCGGCAAGACACACCACCGCGGACTCGGTGCGCGGGAGCCGTCGGACGATCGACAACCCGATCTCCGAGGACCCGCCTACCAACAACACCGATTGGACTCGGCCAACTGCGTCGCGCATCAGGCGTCCTTTCGTACGGGTTCGGAGGTCACCAGCGACAGGCGCCGGTCAAGATCAGAGCGCATGACGCGCCCTGGGTCGAGCCGGTCACGCACCGCGCGCCACTCCGGCAGGCGCGGATACATCCGCGGCAACAGCTCGGCCCGCAGGCGGGAATCCTTGGCAAGGTAGATGCGCCCACCACATTCGGCAACGGAGGTGTCGAGTCGATCCAGCGCGGCGCCCAGTCCCCGCACGGCCGCCGGGATGTCGAGCGCCAGTGTCCAGCCGCGCATCGGAAACCCCAACGGCCCCGGGACGTCGCGCAGGCGCTTGAGCACCGCCAGATAGATCGGAACCCCGTCAGCGACTACACGATCCACCATCGGGATCAGACGGTCGGTCGCCGCATCCGGGATCACGAATTGGTATTGCAGCATTCCGGCCCGGCCGTACAGGCGATTCCAGTGTCCGACCACGTCCAGCGGGAAGAAGTAGCCCCAGATCGGCTCGACCCGCTGCAACGGTTCCGCCGGTGCCGCACGGAAATAGAGCTCGTTGAACATGCGCATGGCCAGCGGATGCAATACCCCGGCCCGAGTCGGCATGATCGGCACCGACGCCAGGCGCCGGTTCGGCGGCAGCGGAACGCTGGCGCCGGTGGCGATCGCCTCGAGTTCAGCCGGCGAGGCGTGCTCCCCCGCGGTCACCACGCCCCGGCCAAGACCACGTCCCCTGCACAACAGGTCGACCCAGGCGACGGTGTACTGCGCCGTGGCGTCGGCTTCCCGAAGCACCTGCATCGAATGCGCCAGATCCCGGGTCCGCGTCGTATCGACCCGCATCTGAGCCGTCGTGACCGACCGCAGCTGCAGCTCGGCAGCCAGCGTGACGCCTGTCAGACCCATGCCACCGGCGGTTGCCCAAAAGGCGTCGGCCTGGGGACCATCCGGAGTCAAGGTCACGCGCTCACCGCCCGGTACCACGAGCTCGATTGTGCGGACATGCCCACAAAAGCTGCCGTCACGATGATGGTTCTTGCCGTGCACATCGCTGGCGATGGCCCCGCCGATGCTGACGAACTGCGTCCCAGGCACGACCGCCGGAAACCAGCCTCGTGGCAGGACCGCCTCGATGACCCGACCGAGAGAGGTGCCGGCAGTGACCCACGCGCGACCGGTCTGAAGATCGAGTTCACAGCGATCCGGGAGCGCTTGGGTGGAGATCACGGTGCCACCGGCGTTCTGCGCTGCGTCCCCGTAGCTGCGCCCGAGACCGCGGGGGATCACACCGCGCTCGGATCCTTCGGACAGCGCAGCGCCGGCGGCTGCGGGACTCGTCGGTCGCAGCACGCGTGCACGTGTCGGCGCGGTGCGGCCCCACCCTGTGAGCAGTTGGTCCGGCGCATCGGTGTCCACCGCAGCACGACGCCTAAAACGCATAGAGACCGATCACGTAGATCGCCACCCAGGCCACGCCGCTGAGCTGCAGGACCCGATCCCGCAAGAACACGTCTTCGGGCGCCTCACCAGCTCCCGCCTCCAACAGCATTACGTACCGCAGGATGCCGACCACGAACGGAACGATCGAGATCTCCGGCCACGGCGCCGGGATTAACGGGCCCTTCCCCGGAAGCAGTGCCCACAGGCAATAGCCCGTCACCGTAATCGTCGCGCTCATTGCCCAGACGAACCGCAAAAAACCGGGGGGGTACGACGCCAACACCCGGCGCGTGATCGTGCTCGCGGCGCCCTGCGCCATCTGCTCGGCGTAGCGCTTGCCGGCCACCACCAGCAATGCCCCGAACGAGACGACCACCGTGAACCACGGCGACAACGTGACCCCGACGGCCTCACCACCGGCAGCCGCGCGTAACACGAAAGCACCCGCCAGCAACACCATCTCCACGACGGGCTCGTGCTTGAGCCACGAGCTGTAGCTCACGGTCAACGCGACATACGCGACGCCGATCACCAACACCTGCCAATTCATCCACGCGGCAAGTGCAAATCCCAGCCCGAATAGCACGGCGCCGGACGCCAACGCGGCCGAATGTGACACCACACCCATGGCGATCGGACGGAACCGCTTTTTTGGGTGGACTCGGTCCCGATCAACATCGAGCGCGTCATTGACGAAATAGCCACCGCTCGAGAGGGCGCAAAATGCCACGAAGATGACAATTAGCCGCCACCACACATCTTCATGGCCGAGGATTCCCGCGGCCAATGGCGCGGCGAAGACCAGAACGTTCTTGGCCCATTGGCGGGGACGGGCCGTCCGCAGGAGACCGGCGGCGACGTTCATGGTGGGCGGTTCCGGAAGGTCAGCGCTGCCATGCCCGTGCGCAGTGCGATGAATGGCGTCAGTTGACGCTGAGCTATCCATTGTTCGGGGTGACCGGAGTGCGAGCAATCACTGCAAAGAAGTCGCGATCATCCGGTTTGAGGTACCGCGTACCACCATGGTCGATGCCACTCAACAGCTTACTCGGCAAGCCCCCGTTAGGCGCCGCGTAGCTAATGAATGAGACCCACTCATAGTTGATGTCGGTTTCCATCGCGCGCACCGCGCCTGCGTGAATAAGTATCTTCGCAAGGCTACCAACTGTCTGCTGATCCGCCGCGGCGTAGATCAGGTTGCCTTTCTTGTCGATCCCCAACCCGGACCGCCAGACGCGGATTGCATTTCCGAGTGTGGTGCCCCAGACGGCGCTGTCGCTCAAGGTGGGATTGGGCGCCCCGTTGTTGACGATCAACGGCAAGTTCTGTCGCGCAAAGGCAACATCCGGACCGGGCACGGGACCGCCGGTCCAATTGATGACGTTCATGAGGCCGTTCTTGTACCCGACCGCCGTCGCGATGCCCTTGACCAATGGACGCCAGAGATAGCCATTGGCGTATTCCCCGCCGGTCATGTCCTCAAATCGGAAGCCCGAATTGAATGACGCCAGGAGCTGACTGCGCATATCGAGGGGCACCTGCATCGGGCCCCGCGGGCCGTGGCCTGGCGGTTCATAACGCCCAGGGATCAGCATGACCTTCGCCTTGCGCTGATCGATCCACGCGACCCCGGCAACCATTTTCGGGTACGTCGGGTCTGAACGAAATGTCGACACCAGCACACCGGGACCGCCACCCACGTTGAGCCCGGTGGTGCGCCACGCCCCTTCACCAGGCAAGGCGGGTGTGATCAGCGGTGTTATCCGCGGCGGCAACTGTGACGCGGTGAGTTGGCTGAGGTTGACGCTGCCCATACCGACAGCCGGCAGGGCCGTGAGCGGCGGGCCGCCCGTTGACGGCGCGTTGAGCGAGTAGTACTGACGCTCAATCTGGTCCACAAGCCAGGAGCTCACGTTGGCCCGAACCCACTCGACCGAACGCACGCCGAAGGGAACACTCGACGGCTGACTCATGAACCGAACATACGAGACGCCCTCGAGCAGGATGATGATCCCCACAAACGCCAGGACGACGCGGCGCAGCAGCCTCCAATTGGGGCCCGATCGGCTCCGCCGGGATCGCTCGTGCGTCATCGATCTCGGGGGCGTGCGGCGCGGCCTCTGTTGGACGGTCATCGTCCGCCCGCTCTCAGCCGCAGCGCGCTCTGCACGTCGGCGCTCGCGCTCGAGACGGCGTTGCTCGCGCTCAATGGCGATCGATCGGCGCAAAGATGCGTCGTCAAGGGCGGGGTCGATGTGATCGCGCGGATCCTGGCCTCTTCGATAGTTCGTCATGACGCAGTCAATGTGAGATTGGTCGAGTGCTCTTCCGAGGCCGCATGTGGATTACGAGATCGCACACCCGATTGTGCCCGTTCTCCACGCCGTTGGACGGTGCATGGTCGAGTCCGGACCTCGACAGCGTGCCCATCGTCCACGGCCGGACCATTCGCCATCAAGACGTTCATGACGGCGAAACCCGCGAGAAACCGTACCTCAGGCAAAACTAATCACGGCTGCTGTGCCTCGGCTGTGAGCAGGACCTCTGGCGGGCAATCCTCATGATCTCTTAACGCGCTCCAAATGCCCAGAGTCGATTAAGGCCGAAACTCAACGGTGTGACGATCGCGAGGGCGACCGCTTGTGCGAGCACGGCTTCGATCCCGGACGTGACCAACAGCTGCAGCAGCACCAGGTCGGCGCCAAGCACGATGCCGCTGACCACAAGGTAGCGAAGCCCTTGCCCGATGACCGACACGTCACGCTGGGCGAACGTCCAATGCCGATGTCCGATGAGCGCGACGACCCAGCCGCAGGCGTAGGCGATGCATGCGGCGATGAGGGTCGGTGTATGGGCGTAGTGCACGAGCGGCGCGAACGTGACCAGGTTGGTGACGTAGCCCGCGCCGCCGACCACGCAGAATCGCACGAATTGGGCAGGAGCACCGCCGATGAGGGCCCCGATCACGCCGTTTTGCGTTCGTCCCATGCGATTTGTGACCCCCCAAACGTCCTACCCAAGTGGGCGATGGACGCACTGATGTCCTTCGAACGTCCACGGAAGCGACAACTCATCCGCTAGAATCCGCCGCCCCGGTGTCGCCGGGGTTTGGTTTGGAGCGGGTCCAGCATAGAAGCCCACCGGTGACGGTGCGCTTTTCGGCCTCGCCCCACCCATGCCCAGTTAGCTCAGTTGGTAGAGCACCTCCATGGTAAGGAGGGGGTCAGCGGTTCGAGTCCGCTACTGGGCTTGTTTCCGGGCGGAGTAGCTCAGCTGGTTAGAGCAGCGGAATCATAATCCGCGTGTCGGGGGTTCGAGTCCCTCCTCCGCTATTCCTTAATAGCCCCGCTAATGCGGGGCTTCTTGTTGCGTAAAGTCGCGGCACAACTGGCCGCGGCGACCGGGGTGTCACTCAAAGTCTTTTCTGGTCACAGCGACACGGGGATCAAGAACCGTCGCCCACTGCGCTCCGACCGTTCAGGCGTCGAGACCGACCACGACTCGTTCGCGACGACAACCTGGACGATCGACGCCGTGCCGAAGCGCTGTGCGTGAGAAGGAGTAGACGGAGCGCCCGAGGTCGACGACCATCGCCCACGGGCGTACGCGCACCGCGCCGCCGATAGCCGCACGATCGCGTTGCGCCGAGGTGGCGAGCGCGGTAGCGCGCACTCCGAGCGCATAAACAGGCCCACCTTCGCGGGCCAGTTCACCACGCCGCATGACACACAGAGCACCTATCAGTGGCTGGATGTGCGAGAGCCGTGGCTGCGGCGGATGATCTCGATCATCTTGATGTTGAGCACGAGAAAGCGCCACAGTTGCCAGGGAACGAAGGTGCGCGCGAAGAGCGTCCACCGCGTCGGCTTGGT
>JADGPH010000174.1 GCA_017882555.1 Thermoleophilia bacterium | reverse complement strand
GATCGCGAGGCCGCGGGCATCAAGGTGAAGCGTTAGGGAAGTTGTTTCTACGAGCCAGCTGCCTGGCAGGAGGATGATCCCGTGAGGACCGACGAAACCCCGATGACGTCTGGCGAAGGGCACCAGCAAGGCGCCTCAGCTGGCCTCGCTGATGCCCTGACGTACCCCTATTTCCAATCCGTCTTTGATCGCAAGAGCCGGCGCGTGGGTCTTGGAATGACGGTCGGTTCTGAGGTGATCCCGTATGAGAGCCCGTATGAGCCGATCCCGCTGACCGAGCTCGAAGAGGCGCTGCTGGTGATGGCAGGCGCGGGCCTGAACGGCCTCGCTCTCGCCGATCTGGATCCGGTGCGCGGCATGTCGACGTTGGTGCAGTGGACGAACCGCACGTGGCCGAGCGCCTGCAGCAACCACGGCACCGAGTTGTTCTGGTCAAACGACGAGGGCCTGTGGTGGCTCAACATTTTCGGGATGGTCCCTGAGCCCGGTGAGATCTCGATGGTGTCGGGGCTGTCGCTCGAACAGCAGGCCGACTTCGCGGTCGAGCTGTACCGCCGCGCTCGGGTCAAGCTCAAGGATGGGCGCGCCGAGTTGCCGACGACGCTCCCGGGCTTGTTCGACTTCAATCAGTGGAACGCCAATAAGCCTGGCACCACACTGTTTGTGCCGGTGACCAACATGACCTTGGAGTACATCAACGTCCTGTTTATCTACCTGGCCCGCAGCTACGCCTTCTCGATCGTCGATGAGCAGCACGGTGGCCGTTCGGCGGGTCTGCAGAAGTGGATCGACTCGGGCCGGGTGGATGCGTCCCGACGCATGGGCATGGTGGAACTGGAGCAGCGGGTGCTGTCGATGCTCGTCGTCGAACAGGCCTTCGCCTGCCAGAACATGAACCTGGCCCTTCAGGCGATCGGCCTCGGCGGCTGGACCTTCACCGGCTATCTGCCCAAATTTGTGATGGGGGGCGGCGACGTTCCGGGGCTTGGGTTCCGGTTCGAACGGGACGCGCAGGGCAACGGGTTTGCGGTTGGGCGCGACGGCGTCGTCGAAGGGTTTACGCCGCCCTATTACAAGGACATGCACGACGCCGTCGACGCGTTCATGGAGCTCAAGTGGTCGGCGATGGACCCGGGTGTTGCAAAGCCCTACAAGGACAGCGAGACCTTCGTCCAGGCCATTCCGCGTCCCCACGAGGAGACCATCGAGATGGTCAAGGCCTACTGCCAGTACGTGTGGGATACCTACGGTCGTTTCCCGGCCTATATGGACCCGATGTACCAACGGCTGACCTGCCAGGCTCAGCACCTCGACTTGGATTTCTACGCCCAGTACTTCCCGGATGGGGCCACAACCAACCAGCACGAGCAGCACTTCTCGCGGTGGCATCCGGAGCTCTGCGACGCCCACGGACGGCCTCCGCACAAGGCCTAGACGGGTCCGGTCGGCCCGGGCCGTGGGGCTCGGGCCGACCGGCGCGGGATCTGCCCCTGCGCTTGTGATGGGCACGTCGGGCGCCGATGGAGTCGCATACGCTGATTCCCGGAAGTCCGGCTGACGGTCCGCCGTGACCCACGAGCTGACGGTGCAAGGGGTGGAGAACTGCCTGAGATGGCCGCATTATTTCCTACGTGCCTGGGTGACCTCGTGGCTCCCGACATGGTTGAGCATGCCCAGATCGCACTGGTGCGCTGCGGTGTTGACGTGCAACCGGTGCGCGGTGCAACCTGTTGCGGCCAGCCGGCATTCAATGCCGGGTTTCATGCGCAGGCGCGTCGCGTTGCGCGCGTGACACTGCGGGCCCTCGCGCAAACGACGGGGCCGATCATCGTGCCGGCCGGTTCGTGCGCGGCCATGATGAGCCGCCGCTGGGGCGAGCTGTTTGCCGGGGACCGCGATGCGCCGCTCGCGCATGCGGTAGCCGCCCGTGTCGTGGAGTTCACCTCGGTGCTCGCGCAACATCTTGACGCGCTCGAGCGTCATGAATTGCGGTGGTCGGGAACCGTCGGGTACCACGATTCGTGCCACATGCTGCGAGAATTGCGCTTGAGCGCCGAGCCCCGGGCAGTGCTGCGAAGCGTGCGCGATCTTGAGCTTGTCCCGCTCGCGAGCTCCGATCGGTGTTGCGGGTTTGGCGGGACGTTTTCGGTCCGGTATCCGGAGGTGTCGGTCGCAATGGCGGACAGCACGCTCGATGATGCGCGCGCCGCAGGGGTTGACGCGCTGGTCTCGGCCGACCCGGGGTGCTTAATGCAGCTCGGTGGCCGCGCCGACCGCACGCACAACGGCCCGCGGGTGCTCCACGTGGCCACGCTGCTGCACGAGGCGGGGCTTCGGTGAGCACGGATCCGCTGCCCGAGACCACATTTGCCGAGCGCTCGCGTGCGCAGTTGGCAAGACCGTTCTTGCGCCAGGCCGTACCACGGGCCACCGACACCGCCGTCAAGGACCTCCGCGCGCGATTCGCGGACCATGACTACGAGGGCCTCCGTGAACTCGGGCGCCAGATTCGGTCGCGCACGATCGCCGATCTGGACGGCTACTTGGGCCAGTTGGTCACCGCGTTTGCCGCCAACGGCGTGCAGGTTCACCGCGCGGCCGATGCTGCCGAAGCCCGGGAGCACATCCGCCGGATCTGTCGCGAGGCAGGGGCGACGCGGGTCGTGAAGGTCAAGTCCATGGCAACCGAGGAGATCGCGCTGAATCCGGCCCTCGAGGCCGACGGTTTGCAGGTCACCGAGACCGACCTTGGCGAGTATGTCGTCCAGCTTGATGGCGATACGCCCTCGCACATCATCGCGCCGATTATTCACAAGACCCGCGGTGAGATTCGCGAGAGTCTGTCACGGGTCGCAGGGCGTGAGCTGCCCGACGATGCCGCCGAGCTCACCGGGTTCGCCCGTGAGACCCTGCGGGATGCGTTTATGGATGCCGACGTGGGGATCAGCGGCGCGAACTTTGGAGTTGCGGAATCCGGAACGGTGGTGCTCGTCACCAACGAGGGCAACGGGCGCATGTGTACCTCGATGCCACGTGTGCACATCTCCCTGATGGGCATTGAGCGTGTCATCCCGGCACTTGAGGACCTGGCAGTGATGTTGCCCTTGATCACCGGTGCCGGTACCGGGCAGCTGATCACCTCGTACGTGACCATGCTCTCGGGTCCGCGGCGGGAGGGTGAGCCCGACGGGCCCGACCAGATGCACATCGTGTTGCTCGACAATGGTCGCCGGGCCCTGCTGGGGACCGAGTTCCAGGATGTCTTGCACTGCATTCGCTGCGGGGCGTGCCAGAACGTTTGCCCGGTGTATCGCCAGGTCGGTGGACATGCGTACGGTTGGGTCTACGGAGGGCCGATTGGTGCAGTGCTCAGTCCGCTGTTTCGCGGGCAAGCGGTCGGGGGAGAGCTCCCGCAGGCCAGCTCGCTCTGTGGAGCCTGCGATGACATCTGCCCGGTGAAGATCCCATTGCACGATTTGTTGCTCCGCCTGCGGCGCCAGAGGGTGGATGCCGATGCGGCGCCGCGACGGGAGCGCTTGGCGGCCGATCTGTGGGCTTGGGCCTGGTCGTCGCCATGGCGCTATCGCCTGGTGACGCGGTGCGTCGGGGCAGGTGTGCGTGTGGCCGTGGGGATCGGACTCGTCGGGCGTCTCGGCCCGCTGGGCAGTTGGGCGCGCGGCCGCACGCTGCCGATGCTTGCACGACGTCCCTTCCATGCGCGGCGGGATCTCGATGACTGAGACGACAGAGCTTTGGCAGCTGGCGCCAACCGAGCTCGCGCCGACAGATGATCCGACCACGCGCTTCTTGGTGGAGATCGAGAAGGTCGGCGGCACGACGGTTCGGCTGACACCGGCCGAACTGGTCGGTGAGATCACGGCCGCACTCGCGGGCCTGGGCGCACACCGAGTCGGGCTGACGGCGGATCTCGGCGATGCGCGCTCGGTGATTCGGCAGGCCCTGACGGGTGCAGGCTTTGAGGTCGCCGACTATGAACTGATTGCGGGCGATCGTGAGGCCGTTCGAGTGCTGGACGCCACGGTGACGGGCTGCTTGGCGGGCGTGGCGGCGACCGGATCGATCGTCACCGGCGGTGCCGCCGGGCGCGCCGGTGCGCTCGTAGCACCGACCCACATTTGCGTGGTCGAGGCGCGGAGGATCGTCGACGGCTTGGCGACCCTGATGCGCCTTGCGCCTCGGTTGGGGGCGGGATCGATGATGGCCCTCCATACCGGCCCGAGCCGCACGGCAGACATCGAAAAGACGCTGATCATCGGCGTCCACGGCCCCAAGCGGGTGCATGTCGTTCTGCTGGACGGGGTTCTGGCGCCCTAGCGGGTCACGGCGCGGCGCAGGATCTGCACGCCGCATGTCTAGATTCAGTATGCGGGCGTAGTCGGGCCCGGTGGGTGGCGCAGCGTCGGACGGCGGATAAATATGAGTCATGTCATGTCAAGTCCGTCGGATACAGACTTGACATGACATGACTAAGATCTATCATCAACCCAGCGGGACAATCGGCATCGACGGGCCGCGGACGACGGCCCGCTCCAGGAGGCGACACAACGCATGGGAAAGACGATCGGTATTGACCTGGGTACGACCAACTCGTGTATGGCGGTCCTGACGGGCGGAGAGCCTGAGGTCATCCCGAACTCCGAAGGCGGCCGCACAACCCCGTCGGTCGTTGGGTTCTCGAAGACAGGCGAGCGGTTGGTCGGCACGGTGGCCAAGCGCCAAGCGGTGACGAACCCTGAGAACACGGTATTCAGCGTCAAGCGGTTCATGGGCCGCAAGTTCGGTGAGGTCGACGAAGAGATGAAGATCGTTCCCTATGAGGTTGTGCGTGGACCCAACGGGGACGCCCGGATCTCCGCCGACGGCAAGGAGTTCAGCCCGCCGGAGATCAGCGCCATGATCCTGCAGAAGTTGAAGGCCGACGCCGAGGCATTCCTCGGTGAGGAGGTCACCGATGCGGTGATCACGGTTCCCGCCTACTTCAACGACGCGCAGCGTCAGGCCACCAAGGATGCCGGCAAGATTGCGGGACTCGAGGTCAAGCGCATCATCAACGAGCCGACCGCAGCCGCGCTTGCGTATGGTCTGGACAAGGAACACGACCAAATCATCTTGGTCTTCGACCTCGGCGGCGGGACATTCGATGTCTCGGTGCTGGAGATGGGCGACGGGGTGTTCGAGGTCAAGTCCACGGCCGGTGACAACCATCTCGGTGGTGACAACTTCGACAAGGCGATCGTCGACTGGATGGTCGCCGAGTTCAAGCGCGACCAAGCGATCGACCTGAGCCTCGACAAGATGGCGCTGCAGCGCCTGTACGAAGCTGCCGAGAAGGCCAAGATCGAGCTCTCGACCACGACCTCCGCGCAGATGAACCTCCCGTTTATCAGTGCCGATCAGAGCGGGCCGAAGCACCTGGACCTGCAGCTATCGCGCGCCAAGCTCGAGGACTTGACCCGGCCACTGCTCGAGCGTCTGATGGGCCCGACCCGGCAAGCCGTCACCGACTCCGGTGTTGGCAGCAAGATCGAGCACGTGGTGCTCGTCGGTGGTATGAGCCGGATGCCTGCCGTCCAGGAGCGCGTGCGCGAGATCACGGGCAAGGATCCGCACAAGGGCGTCAATCCGGATGAGGTCGTCGCCGTCGGCGCTGCCATTCAGGCCGGGGTGCTCGCCGGTGAGGTCAAGGACGTCCTGCTGTTGGATGTGACCCCGCTCTCCCTTGGCATTGAGACCAAGGGCGGTGTGTTCACCAAGCTCATCGAGCGCAACACGACGATCCCGACGCGTAAGAGCGAAGTCTTCTCGACCGCAGATGACAACCAGACTCAAGTGGAGATCCACGTGCTCCAGGGCGAGCGTGAAATGGCGACCTACAACCGGACGCTCGGCAAGTTCAACCTGGTCGGGATCCCCTCGGCGCCACGCGGTGTGCCGCAGGTGGAGGTCACCTTCGACATCGACGCCAACGGCATCGTCAACGTATCGGCCAAAGACCTAGGGACCAACAACGAGCAGAAGATCGAGATCCGCGCATCATCGGGGCTCAGCGACGACGAAATTCGGCAGATGGTCCGTGACGCCGAGTCGCACGCGGAAGACGATCGCCGGATGCGGCTCGTCGTCGATGCGCGCAACCAATCCGAAGCACGGATCCACGAGGCCGAACGTCAGCTCAAAGACAACGGCGACAAGGTTGACGAGGCTCTGCGTGGTGAGGTAGAGGGTGCGATCGCCGGGGCTCGCACGGCCGCTGAAGGCGAGGACGCCGGCGAGATCGAAGCCGCGACGCAGACGCTCACCGATGCGCTGCACCGGATGTCCGAAGAGATCTACCGCCAGGCCAGCGCACAGCAGTCCGCGGATGGGGCTGCTGGCCCGTCAGCCAACGGTGAGACCGTTGAGGATGCCGAGTACGAGATCGTTGACGACGACACGACGACCAAGGCATAGGCGAGGAGATCCGATGACACACCCGACTCCTCGCCACATCGGCGCGGGCGACCGCGGTCACCGACGG
>JADGPH010000173.1 GCA_017882555.1 Thermoleophilia bacterium | reverse complement strand
GCCCGGCCCACGCGGAGGTCGGTGGAGGCGATTCTTCGAGGCGGCCCAGTCGAGGTGATTCGCCCCGGCGATCGCGTCTTCTTCGAGCCGGGAGAAGAACACTGGCATGGTGCCGCGCCGAATCGCTTCATGACCCACCTCGCCATGCTTGAGATCGACGGTGAGGGAAACGCTGCGGCATGGGGGCAGCACGTCACCGACAACGAGTACGGCGAAGTGCCCGCGGGCGGGAGCTGAGTCGGATCTTGGACGGACCGAACTCGATGAATTCCATCCGATGCGCCATCGACGTGGTTCCGCCCTGTGTAGCCGTGCACGTCACCCGTCGGGTCGATGCGTCAACCCGGCCGGATGACCGGCCGGATCGTCGGCAACATAAAGTAGGTAGCCAGTTGAGCCAGTGGAGAAGCGACGAGCTGATGAGGATCGCGGAGGCAGACGAGCTGGAGATCGCGTCGGTACGACCCGATGGCACAGTACGACGGCCTGTGACGATCGGGGTCGTATGCGCTGGAGACGACCTCTACGTCCGATCCGTCAACGGGCGCTCCGCGACATGGTTCCGCGGCGCGCAAGACCGCCACGAGGCGCGCATCCGCGCGGACGGCGTCACGAAGGACGTTGAACTCGTCGAGGTCGCTGACAACACCGACGCGATCGATGCCGCTTACCGCACCAAGTACCGCCGATATGCTGCAAGCATCATCGACTCCATCGTCAGCCCGAAGGCAGGGGCCGCAACGCTCAAGCTCGTCCCGCGCACGACCAAAGCGGACATCTGAAAGGAGACGCGATGCAGAAACGAATCCTTGGAAACAGCGGTCTCGAGGTCTCTGCGATCGGCCTCGGCTGCATGTCGATGAGCTTCGGCCTCGGACCGGCCCAAGACAAGCGCGAGATGATAGGAGTGCTGCGATCGGCCGTCGAGCGCGGCGTGACGTTCTTCGACACGGCACAGGCCTACGGCCCGTTCACCAACGAAGAGCTCCTCGGCGAAGCTCTTGCCCCCTTCCGCGGCGAAGTGGTGATCGCGACCAAGTTCGGGTGGAAAGTCGAGCCTGGCTTCGGCGGAAGCTCGCTCGACAGCCGACCGGAAACCATCAAGCAGGCCGTCGAGGGCTCGCTGGCGCGGCTCCGAGTCGATGCGATCGACCTCTTCTACCAGCACCGCGTCGACCCCGATGTTCCGATCGAAGAGGTCGCAGAAGCCGTCAAGGATCTAATCCAGGAAGGGAAGGTCAAGCACTTCGGCCTCTCTGAACCGGGCGTGCAGACAGTGCGCCGCGCACACGCGGTCCAGCCGGTCACCGCGGTCCAAAGCGAATACTCGCTGTGGTGGCGCAAGCCGGAGGAGGAACTGCTGCGGACGCTCGAGGAACTAGAAATCGGATTTGTACCGTTTAGCCCTTTGGGCAAGGGCTTTCTGACCGGAACGATCGACCAGCAGACCCCGTTCGGCGAGTCTGACTTTCGGAACGTGCTTCCACGATTCACACCGGAGGCACGCGAGGCGAACCAGGGGTTTGTGGATCTGCTGGCTCGTGTCGCGGATCGCAAGCAAGCGACATCGGCGCAAATCGCGCTCGCCTGGCTACTTGCCCAGAAGCCCTGGATCGTGCCGATTCCGGGCACGACCAAACTGGCACGTGTCGAGGAGAACATCGGCGCAGCCAGCATCGAGCTGTCGGCCGACGATCTGCGCGAGATCGAGGCCGGCGTCGCGACGATCACTCCGTCGGGAGCGCGTTACCCGCAACATCTGGAGGAACTGACCGGTCGCTGAGGGGGGCAGCTGGCCCGCGACCCCCCGCGCGCCGATCCAGGAGCCCGGAGAGCGATTCATCGCCAACCTGGAGGGCCACCCATTGAATCTCCGCGGAGTTGGGCGCGTCGCGGCGTTGGGAACAGATTGTGAACAACGCCGTGTTGCGCGACGTGTGTTCTAGTTGTAACCGCTCACCACATTGGTGACAGCCTACTGATGGGGGCTCGGCCCCCGAGCGCCGAGTGGTGGCGTCGGGTGTTGTAGTACGAGATCCATTCTGGCAGGGCCTGGGTGCGCTGAAGATTGCTCGTGAAGATCTGGGAATAGGCCCACTCGGCCTGCAGCGTGCGATTCAGGCGCTCCACCTTGCCATTTTGCCAGGGGCAGTACGGGCGGATGAGCACATGGCGTGCGCCCAGGCGCGCCAGAGCGTCTTGGAACTCACCCGACAGGCGATAGGCAAATGCATTGTCGGTCATCACCCGCTCGATGCGGGTGATGCCGTACTCGGCAAAGACGCCCGCCGCGGCGCTTCGCCGCCAGCCGCAGTCGACATCGCAGCGATCCTAACCCGAGATCGACACAAGCCTCTAGGATGTCCGGATGAGCTTCGCCGTCAGCGCGCAGGCGTACGACCGCTTCATGGGGCGCTACTCGACTCCGCTGGCGCCACAGTTCGCCGACTTCGCCAGCGTAGGAGGCGGGCTGCGCGTGGTCGATGTCGGCTGCGGGCCCGGGGCACTGACGTCGGAGCTCGTCGATCGGGTTGGCGCCGCCAACGTCTCGGCCGTCGATCCCTCGGAGTCGTTCGTCCTTGCGGCCCGAGACCGCCACCCCGGCGTCCACGTCCACCAGGCGGCAGCCGAGGAACTCCCGTTCGCGGACGACGCGTTCGACAGAGCGCTGGCGCAGCTTGTTGTCCACTTCATGGCCGATCCGGTCGCGGGTCTGCGCGAGATGGCGCGGGTGACGCGGCCCGGCGGCGTCTGCGCCGCTTGCGTGTGGGATCACGGCAGCGGCCAAGGACCGCTCAGCGTCTTCTGGGACGCAGTCCACCAGAGCGAGCCTGACGCCGAGGACGAGTCCCGGCTGGCCGGCTCCTGGGAGGGGCACCTGGTCGAGCTGTTCGAGTCGGCTGGCCTGAACGAGGTCGAGCAGACGACACTCTCCGTCGGCATCGAGCACGCGACATTCGAGGCTTGGTGGGAGCCATTCACCCTCGGCGTCGGGCCTGCCGGCGCCCACGTGGCGCGTGTCGACCCGGCGACACGGGACGAGATCCGCGACCGCTGCCGCGCCCTGTTCCCGCCGGCTCCGTTCGTGCACACCGCGCGGGTGTGGGCCGCACGCGGAGCCGTCCGCTAGCCCGGGTCGGAGGCTGGCCCAGGTGACGGTGCCCGAAGTCGGGCTCGGCTGCCCCTCACCGATCTTCCCGGTGCACGATCTCGGTGCCGCGCAGGACTTCTACGGGCGGCTTGGCTACGCCGTTGTGGCGGTGTGGCGCTTGGAAGTCGGGTATATGGGTGACGGGCGCATCAGCGCTTGGTGTGGGAGTGGTGGTACATACCTCTCCCAAAACGGCGTCCGAGCGTCCGAGCTCGCCCGGATCGCCCTCGTCATGCGGGTTTTGCTCGGACACGCCCCTTTGCCGAGCTGCGCCTAGATGTAACCACTCACCACATTGGTGACAGCCTACGGATCGGCGCTCGGCCGACCGCCGCGACCGAGCGTGCTTGCGCGGTGATTGGTCGGCACAACAGAAGCCTCGCCGAGGGGGTCAGCTTCGCGTGAGCGTGGAGCTTCATCCGGGGTCGTCCTTTGGATCGGAGTCTCGTCAACCCCAATCCTCCAGGTGTCGGCCCCGGATGAGCAACGTGTTGGCGCCTCTCACCTCATCGAGGCTAGCTCGCGCAGTTGACCGTGAGGTGGAATGGCGCATCGGTCAGGGTGCCGGCGAAGTTGTAGGTGCGCACCTCGAGTTGTTTGGAGTTGCCTGTCACCGCGGTGACGGTTGTCAGGCCGGGGGCCGGAGGTGTTGCCGAGGCATCCTGGGCGATGCCGGCGATCCAGATGCAGCCCGTGATGTCCTTCGTGAAGGTGATCAGGTACCCGCCAGTGCCGGCGTGGCTCGCGGTCTGAACCGTGCTGTCACTCTCGCGGATCAGGGTGCCGGTGGCGCCGACGGCCGCAAAGATCGGCAGCCGCGCGGCAAGCGATGCGGCGAGCTTGGCCTGCGTGATCGCACCGTTGGCGATGGCGCTGGAGGGCCAGCCTGAGATCTGACCGTTAGAGGCCGTTCGCACGGGAGCGAGCAGACTCAGCGCCGTGTTGCTGCGGCTTATCGCGGCGCTCGCGATGCGCTGATTGATGAGGAGCTGCGCGGGCGTCAGCACGATCGGGTTGGTGCTACCGGGAACAAAGCACGCCGTTGGCGTGCAGGTCGCGCCGCTACCGCTGGCCGCGAGTGCCCCAGACACTGCGAGCGCTGAGCCCGCAGCAACTGCGACCGCCGCCACACCTGCACTTGCGAGAATCCTTCTACGCGTCATAGCAATCTCCCGTGGAATCGAGTTGTGAGGATGTCCCGTTCGCTGTAGAAGTTCGTGACGGCGATCCGGGTGTGATACTCAGGCAGGCACGAGCGTCGCGACCTCCTTGGGTGTTGTGGAGAGCGCCAGATCGCGCTCGATCGCGACGGCCAGCTTTGCCAGCTGCCGGTAGCCGATGATCTTGCGGAATTGTCCTTCGTCCTCGAGCATGCCCGCCGCCGTCCAGCGCGACCCCGGAGACCGAGCTCACGCCGCAGCCGCTTACCAGCGAGACGAGCACCGCGATCACGCCAGCCGCGCCGAGGGCTGCGGCACTGCGCGTCGACGGATGGATGCGGACCGGGCGATCGGCGGTGGGGTGGCGCAATACAGCTCCGTCATTGGAATCTGCAAGAAGGTGCGCGCAAGCCTAAATGCTCGTAGCGTGGCTGTTTCTTATCGCGATGTAAATTTGTGTGCAGAGTGTGTCGTGCGGACGACATCCGAACGTGGAGCACGCCGCACCGGCCGCGTGCGAGGACTGCTCGACCTACGCCCGGGAGATGCGCATCAGTCCGCTGCTTCTCGACAACGCCGACCGGATGGCCGACGAGTCCGAACGCGCGGCTGTAATGCACCAGGAGCGCACGAGCCATCACAGTTTCCTTACGCGACAGCGTGTGAGGTTGCCTGGCACCGCTGATAGCGTCGCGCGGATGATTCAGGGATTACTTCAGCGCGAGCCGCGGCAGATCACTCGCTTCGGATGGCTCGGACGGCCGGGACTCATGGTGGCCGTCGCAATCGCAGCCAGCGCGAGCGTGCCAGCACTGGCGACGGCCACGGCCTCGAGCGGCGGATGGGACGTCTCCTGGCCACAATGCACCGGACCGTCATCGTCGAGCGTGGTGGCGCTTCCCGGTAGCCCGCAGATCGGGATCGTCGGCGTCAACGACGGGCGTCCGTTCAGCACCAACCCCTGCTTGAAAGCTGAGCTGGGCTGGGCGGGGGCCGCGGTGCAGCTGTATGTCAACACAAACAATCCGGGCCCGGGCACCAAGGCGTCCCCCAATACCCATTGGCCGAAGACCACTCAGACCTCACCGAAGCCCTGCATTGTGGTCGCGGGCACGACGGCCACTACTGCGTGCGCATACGACTATGGGTGGAACGCGGCGGTCAACGCCTACGGCACAGTCAACACCGCCTTGGGCTCCACGAATCCCGCCGGGCTGCGGTGGTGGCTCGACGTCGAGCGGGTGTCGGGGGCTCCCGGACTCTGGCAGTCCTCTGCGGCGACGAATACCCAAGCGATCAACGGCTGGATCGGGTATCTCGTCCAGCAACACGTTGCGAGCGTCGGCATCTATGCCAACCGGAATGACCTGCACACGTTGTTTACCCCGGCCCAAGTTCCCGCTGGCACGTTGGGCTGGCTCGCCACCGGTGCAGCGACGCTCGCAGGCGGTCTGAGTTACTGCAACTACACCACCGGGCTTACCCCGAGTGAGCTCTCACTCGTCCAATACTGGCCCAGCCCCCCGGCGCTCGACGCTGACGCCATCTGCGTCGGGTACGTCTCGGGAGCACTTGACCTGGTCGCAGGAGTCCCCGCATCCGGGCTGACAGTGCACCTGCTGCATCCCGCACCCGTGGGTGGGGTGACCCTGACCCTGAGTTCCAGTTCGTCTGCGGCTCGGTTTGCGGCGAGCGGTCCGGCTGGCGCGACGTCGCCCCGGACGCTGGTGATCACCATTCCCGCGACCAAGAACACTGCGACATTCTCATATCGCGATACGCACGCCGGGTATCCGGCAATCACCGCGCTCGGGACACTCGGCCGGATCGCTAGTGTCGCCGCCGTCACCCCGGGGCCGCTGAATAGCTTGGCGATCTCGCCAGGCAGCCTGCGCCTTGCTGTCGGCGCATCGCACTCCGTCACCGCCACGGGCGCCGACGCGTTCGGCAACGCGGAGATCACGCCGCCCGCGGCAACATGGAGTGTGAGGCCGACGTCCGCCGCGACGATCCCCCATGGGCCCGCCGACCGGGTCGTCGTACGCGGTCTCGCCGCAGCAAGGGTCACCGTCACCGCGACACTGGGATCACACGTCGCGTATCGAACGCTGCAGATCGTGCCTGCGGCACGTACTGCTTCGGGTCATCCGGTCACCCGCAGCCAAATCGCGGCATTCGTCGTCACCCATTACGCGTATGCCAATTGGCGCCACGCGGCGGCGTACTGGGCGAGTGCGGCCACGCGGAACCCTGCCAGCGTCGCCAGCATGATCGCGCGCGGCGTCAACGCGCACGTCAGCGCCGCCCAGGTCGCCGCGTTCGTCGCGGCGCATTACGCGCCTGCCAAGAGCGCGCGGGTGACCCGCGCGCTCTTGGCCCTCCCCGCGGCGCGCCAGCTGCAGATCCTGGCAAGGTCGGTGTTCCCCGCGCGCCTCGGACCGTGGAGATCGCGCCCGGCGCGCGTGCGCGCGGGCTCCTCGGCCAAGAAGATCGGCGGACTGTGGTGGGAGGTGCTCGGCTGAGCGGGGCGGATCCGCGGATCCGATGGGTGGCTCCGCGGAGATTTCACAGCGACGATGCGCGTGCGCAGCGCCCCTGCCGCCGCGATGAGCCTGCCACCCCGGGGACCCGGCACTGGCGCACCCGGAAGTAGATTGCCCAGCCCGAACCACACCAGCGAGATGCCGGTGGAGCGGGTGAGACCCAGGGCACCTCCCGTCAGCCGCCGCAAGTGGGCACACCTCGGGCACACCAGCTTGTGAAACAGCGGGCACGCTGCCGCCCGTTTGTCGAATGTTTGTCGCAGTCCGCACCGATAGCGGGCGGTCTTAGGCGGACTTGGGCGGATAACCGCGCGATACGATGGCTGCCAGGGAATGCCGTAACCATGCGGGAAACCGCATGACACAGGCAGAGGCGACGGTCGGAATCGAACCGACTCATGGCGGTTTTGCAGACCGCTGCGTGAGTCTGGAAACCGCCAAGCGGGACTCGCCGGACTTGTGTCAGCCATGCGCCAGTGTCCCGCGCCCGCCCTCCGAGCGCCAACCCTCTCAGTTACGGGGTTTTCATTCCCGCATGTTTCCGCATCGACCCGCCCGCATTTTGGTCATTCCCGCGATGCTCTGGCGTGCGCAACGCATTGCCCGACCCCTGTGGATCGGGCTACTGTCGATAGATGGCTACCCAGGCGCGACCGCCATGGGAGCCTGCGTCGGTCAGTGGCGATTGCGCCGCGAAAGACTTGAGGGGAGGTGAAGAATGTCCACATACCTCACGTTCTTCAACTACACGAAGCATGCCTGGCACGAAATGGTGGAAAGGCCTGAGGATCGCGAGGCGGCGACCCGGAAGGTGCTGGAAGCCAACGGTGCGAAGCTGCTCGCCTTTTTTTGGATGTTCGGGGACCACGACGGACTCGTGATCTACGAGGCTCCAGATCCCATTGTGGCGGGCACAGTACTTGTCGCGATTATCTCGACCGGTCGCATCGAGAGTTTGAAGACCAACGCCCTGCTGACGGGCGTGGAGGCGGAACGAGTGCTGGACCTGGCAAAGGTCGCGAGCGCCGCCTATGCGCCGCCGGGCGGAGCGACCAACTGGCATGCCGAGTATGGCCTAGAGGGATAACCACCAGGGAACACGCCTGATGGGAAACGCGCAGGGGCGCCGTCGCCCCTGCGCCGCCATCGTGTTCGGCCAGTGTCATGTGCGCCGCCGCGTGCGAACACCCACTCGCGAAGCAGCGGGAACTGGCAGGACCGCCACCTAAACGCGATCACGTTGGGCTGCGGGGAGACCGCGAGGATCAGCGGTGAATGCGTCGTGGCCCGTCGCCGGGTCGGGGCCACGACGCATGCGTCCGGTCACCTCGGACTAACCGGTCGGGCCGATCGTGACGAGGCCCAGTTGCTGCAGCAATCCCAAATTGTCGGGCCAGGTCCACGTCTCGGCGATCTTGTCGCCCTCGAATCGGAAGAAGTGCGAGCCGGTGATGGAGGCCGACCTGCCGGTGGGCGGCATTCCCAGGATCTCGCCGCTGTTCGTGCCGCTGTAGGTCCAGTCTCCGGCCGCTATGGCCCCTTGGGCGACGACATGGTGCAACACGACCTTCGCATCGGGCATGGCGGCCAGGTAGACGCTCCGCCGCTGGCGGACGCCTTCAGGCCCCTTCGGTAGGTCGGGCATCAGCGTGTCGTGATAGACGTGGTTGGCGGTAAAGAGCTCGTCGGCAGCACCAAGATTCTGGTTGTTCCAGACCTCCTCGGCGTAGCGGGTTGCGATAGCAGCGATGTCGGCCACTGCGACTCCTTTTGCTCGTTGTCGGCAAGGTCGCCAGCCGTTGCGCGGACGGCCATTACCGACCAAGCTACCCCATCGCCGCTGCACAACAGGGCGGCTTCTCGCAACTCTCATGCGGGATGGCATAACGCACGCGATATGCGAAATCGGCCACAGGGCGCACCTGCAACCGATCCGCTCCCATAGAACACCGATCGAACACACGCTCGTGAACTCGACTCGGCCGACATGCACACACTCCGTGAGCCCGCCTCCCGCAAGATCTCCCGCAACGTGTGAGACGTTCCCGCAACATCTAAGACCGAGTCAGACCGATCTTGCCGAAACGGCGTCTGACCCAGCACAACAAAAAGGGGCCGCACAGGCAACCCCTTTTGAGTAGCGGGAGCAGGATTCGAACCTGCAACCTTCGGGTTATGAGACGGCACGATCTCGATAGCGTCAGCCCAGAACCGCATGCTTGAGGCGTTTCCAATCGGTTGAGATCACGCCAGTTCGAGTCAGGTGGCCAAAACTCTGCCAAACGTTTGGGGCTCGCTCGGACCTCCAGAGGCAGGCTTTGGCGGCTCGTTGCGAGCGACGCCAGCTCGGGTCTGCTGATCAGGCCCGAGGGCGGGTGAGTGGGATCGCCTGCCGGAACCTGAAGACGTCGTGGGGGTCGAACTTGCGCCGCGTGGCGATGAGCCGGTCGAGGTTTTGCCCGTAATACACCCCGGGGTGATTG
>JADGPH010000172.1 GCA_017882555.1 Thermoleophilia bacterium | reverse complement strand
TCCGTCACTTGCAGACGAAGAGCGGCTCGCGACCGCCATCCTGGCCAGGCTCTAGTCGGTGTGCGCCAACGCCCGGTCTCGCGCGCTCGCCGCGCATCCACACCGCACGGTCGCAGGCGCACACCACCCGACACAGGATCGGGCTACGGGCATCCCGGCCCCGGTGTTCTCGTAGTGGGAATCCATCAGCCTTGATCGGGTTTCTTGATCTTGGGAAAGAGAATACCTTGGGCGGCCAGCGATCCGCTCCGGCCGCCTCCAGGGCCGCGCAGTATGAAAGCAACGCCAACGGCGATGATCGCGCCCAAAAGCGGCCCAGCCACGTAGACCCAGAATCCCGTCCAGTGGTTCGCAACAAGGTCGGGGCCGAGGGTGCGGGCGGGATTCATCGACGCGCCCGAGATGGGGCTGCCCCACAGACCGGCGAGCGCGATGTACGCACCGACCCCTAACGCCCCGAAGATCCCGATATTTTGCGCGCCCGAGGCGGTGCCAAGGATCACGCTCACCAGCCCGAGCGTCAGGAGCGCCTCCATCCAAAACGCCGCGCCGCTCGATGAGGACTGTGCCGGGTAGTTCGAACCGTACGTGGCCGAGACGTTGATCACCGCTCGAAGAAACAACACCGCGAGCGTCGCGCCGATCAACTGCACGGCGATGTAGCCCGGCACCCGGCGCGACGGAAAATCCCCTCGCAGCCAAAACGCAATACTCACGACGGGGTTCAAGTGCGCGCCGGACACCCTGCCCATAAACATGATGATGCCCATGACCATCAGCCCCGGTGCGACGACTGCGGCCGTGCGGCTGATCGTGCCCGGGAACGCCTGGCCCATCATGCCTCCGCCGGCCGCCACAATCACCAGCAAGAACGTGCCGTAGAGCTCGGAGAACAGGCGCCGCCACTCCTGCCGGGGGTCCTGAAAATCTCGCAATGCCTGGATGATCTCCCGGTCAAGCCGCGAGGAGAGGACGCCGGGGTTGGGCCCACGTGGTCCTGGGCTCGGCCTGTCTGGCTCGCTCACGCCTCTCCTCCGTTCGCCGCATCTACCACCGGACAGGACCCACGGTGTGGCATGCGCCCAGCAGCCGGACGCCGCTCTACCGCCACGCCCGCCGGTCATTCTAGGCGCCTTCGACCCCCGGAGGGCACCTGCCGACGCCGAATATGCCGAACGTCCGGTCAGCGGGCCAGCCGGACACCGCTGGTCGAGGTCGAGCCCGCCGGTTGCGCTGGAGCTCTCGGCGCTCGGTGCCGGAGTGAAACCGTGGCACCGCCCGCGCTGGTGAGCCCGAGACCGCGCGCCAACGCACGCCCGACGGCCAGCCCAAGACCGAGGTCACCGCGGCGGAATGGCTCACGCGTCTTGCGCTTCACACGGGCAACCGCGGGACCCAACACCGCATTCCAAGGAATTGAAGGCGGTCGATGCGACGTCGGGGCTCTGGGACCCCGCGACGGCGCCAGCGACCAGGGTCCGTGCCGGACACCTACGGTGCGACGGCGTTATCGCCGGCCGCGCGCATGCCGTACGCCGCCGCCGGGAGCGCCCGGGCTCTTGTCATGATGGGGTGGAACGCGAGGCAGAGGTGGCGCCATGAAGGCAATGATCGTCAAAGAATTCCGCCAACTGCGACGGGACCGCCGGACCGTGGCCCTGCTGGTGGGCTTGCCAATCCTGTTGCTGGTCGTGTTCGGGTACGCCGCAAAGTTCGACGTGACCTCAATCGACACGACGGTCGTTGGCCCAAACGCTCGGGCGGTTGCCGCCACCCTCCCGCGGGTCTACAAGGTCGCAAATGTCGCGCCGCGCGACACTGCCGCCGACGCGACCGAGGTACTCCGCAATTCCGATGCGCAAGTCGCCGTGGTCGCGACGCCCAACGGCAATCGGATGCTGATCGACGGCACCGACATCTTCATCGCGCAGTCGGCCCTCCGGCAGGTGCCCGCCCAGACGATCCCCGAGGTCCTGTTCAATCCCACCCTCAACACCGCCTACGTGATGGTTCCCGCGCTCATCGGGCTGATCTTGCTGTTTGTCGGCACGGTGATCACGAGCGTCGGGGTGGTTCGCGAACGCGAGCAGGGCACGCTCGAACAACTCGCGGTCATGCCGCTGCGGCCGATCGACGTCACCATCGGCAAGATCGCGCCGTATTTCTTGGTTGGGGTCTTTGACCTGGTGGTGATCACCCTGGCGGGGATCTGGTTGTTCAACGTCCCCTTCGTCGGGTCGATCTGGATCTTTTGCGCGTTCGGGCTCGTGTTCTTGTTCGTGGTGCTCGGACTCGGGGTCGCGATCTCGACGGTCTCGAGATCGCAGGGCGAGGCGATTCAACTCGCCATCATGATGCTGCTGCCGCAAGTCATGCTGTCGGGGATGATTTTCCCGCTGGCCTCGATGGCGACCGGGGTGCGCTGGATTGGGTATCTGCTTCCGCTGACTTGGTTTGTCGAAGGCATGCGGGGCGTATTTCTGAAGGGCACCGGCTTTGCCGCGCTTGCACTGCCATTTGGGGTCCTCGTGGTCATGGCGATCGTGGTGTTCGGGTTCGCGATGCTGCGCTTCCGGCGCGACCTTGCCCCCAAGCATTCCGCCAGTCCTGACCGCGCCACCGCAGCGGTCGGGGCCGAATGAGCTGGGGCGTCGATCACCTGGGCGTGCGCTTCGGGAACCGAGTGGCGCTTTCGGAGATCACCCTGTCCCTCGGGCCGGCCCAGGTGCATGCGGTCATCGGTGGGGATGGGGCAGGCAAGACGACCTTGCTGCGGATCCTTGCGGGCCTCAACCTCGCCCACACCGGCGAAGTCACGATTCCCGCACCGGCTCGCATCGGATTTGTCCCGTCGGCTGGCGGAGTGTTCGCGGATCTGACGGTCGATGAGAACCTCGGCTTTATCGCTGATGCGTACCGCCTACGTGAGTGGCGCACCTGGGCGTCCGAATTGTCCGCGCGCGCGGGGCTCGGCCACTTGGGCAACCAACTCGCCGGCCGGTTGTCCGGCGGTCAAGGTCGCAAGCTCGCTGGGGTGATGGCGCTGCTGCACAAACCGGACCTGCTGATCCTCGACGAGGCCACGACCGGCGTCGACCCGGTCAGCAGGATGGAGCTCTGGCGCCTGATCACGATGGCAACCACCTCCGGGGCCGCGATCGTGATCGCGACCACCTACCTCGAGGAAGCCGAACGCGCGGCTTCGATACTGCTCCTGCACGAAGGACGGGCGCTCGCGTCGGGGAGCCCTCAGGAGATCATCGCGTCCACCCCCGGCACCGTGACCGATCTCGCTGCGCCCGTCCACCGTCCGACCGCATGGCGCCACGGCAGTCGCTGGCGGCAGTGGGACCGCACCGACGCGTCGAGATCCACCGGCACGACAACGCTTGAGGATGCGGCCATCGTCCGCGAGTTGATCGCAACCGGTCGGGCCCTGTGACGACGATCGTCGTACGCGACGTCACCCGGGTGTTCGGTGAGTTCACCGCGGTCGATCGCGTCAGTGTGGAGGTCCGCTCGGGCGAGATCGTCGGCCTGTTGGGGGCCAACGGAGCCGGGAAGACCACCCTGATCAAGATGATCCTGGGGCTGCTGGCACCCAGCGCGGGCCAGATCCGGCTCTTTGGCGAGCTCCCGACCCGACAACAGCGGCGGCGCATTGGGTATGTCCCGCAGAACCTCGGGCTGTACCTCGATCTCACCGCGGCAGAGAACCTGGAATTCCACGCCGAGGTCTTCGGGGTTGAGCGCGTACCCACGGCGGGCACCGACCAACCATTCGCCCACGAGCTGATCAGAACGTTGTCGCTCGGCGATCAGCGGCGCGTGGCCTTCACCGCCGCGACGCAGCACCATCCCGAACTCCTGGTGCTTGACGAGCCGACCTCGGGCGTCTCGCCCCTGTCGCGCAGCGATCTGTGGGACCGGATCCACGAATACGCCGAGGCCGGTGCAGCGGTCTTGGTCTCGACGCACCACATCGATGAAGCCGATCAGGCGGACCGACTGGTCGTCATGGCCCGGGGCCACGTGGTCGCCCGAGGAACACCGCGCGAGGTCGTCGCCGGACGCACGGTGGTCGAGGTCATCACCGACCGATGGAACGATGCGCTGGAGGTCCTCGACACGCACGGCCGACGCGCCGCGCTTGCGGGCCGATCGCTGCGGGTCCTGTCAGGGTCGATCGATGACGTCAGGCGCGACCTCGCCGCAGACCACATCGCCGCCGAACTCCGCCTGGTTCCGGCAACGCTCGACGAGGCGATGGTCGCCCTGAGCCTCTAGGTACGGCCCGAAAGGGTGGCACCGGGCGGCCCGGTCTGGGCCACGCGGACGGATCCGGCCTTCCCGCCCACGTTGATGTAGTGCCCACGCTCCCACTTGTGCGCCAACGGCAGAAACGCAAACGCCAAGGCGACGCCCACGACCAGCGCACCCGCGAGCACCGAAAACCGCAGCCCGCGGTTGGCCACGCTGCGCCCGCGCGACGCACCGCGAACCTCGGCCCCCAGGATCTTCGGGATCCGGGCGAGGTAGTAAAGGATGTGGATCGCGGCCACGATGATCCACAAGATGAAGCTGGCTTTGTGAACCGTCAGCAACCCGCCGTGGCGGCTGCTCCCGATACCGACGAGCGCCACACCGCTGCCAAACAGCACGAGCGTCAACAGGATCAGCACGGGCGCGAGCATCCGCAGGGCGATCACGGGCGGACCCGCAGCCTGATATGCGGGATCGCGCCTGTAGTACCTCACGAAGCGATAGCCGGTCGAGCCGAGCTTCACGAGTATTGGCGGAATCAACAACACGCCGATGAACACGTGCGGGGTGAGCAACGACTTGACCGAAAGGACCGTCACGCCCTCGGCCGCCAACAGCACGAACAACAGCGCCCCCGTCAGACCCGTCAGGCGCTCGTTGCCGTCGGTGCCATGGCCGTCACCAAGATCATGGCCGCGGAGCGCGCTCAACGCGCGCATCGAACTCGACGCGCTCACTGATCCGATCCCCCGGGGGTCCACGTCGGAATCCCCTCGGATCGCCAATCTCCCCCCACCGCAAACCTCGTGCCCTCGTCCCAAAACCCGACGGGAATCGCCATTGCAACGACGCTAACAACGAGGTCTGGGAGCCGCCTGTGAAGCGCGTTATGAATAGACGAACGATCGGCCGAGCACGGTCGTCTTGGCACCGCGATGATGACACGGGCCGGTTTGAGCTACCCTTCCTGGGCAAGCCCCCAATTCTGAGGGGCGGATATGCGCGGAATAGCATCGAACAACGACGTCGATAGGTACGTGTTTCGGCTGAGGTGTTTGTAGTTCCTCGCCGAATAAGGTGGAGATACATGCCGGAAGGCGTCGTGAAGTGGTTCAACGCGGACAAGGGCTTCGGGTTCATTACCCCGTCCGACGGAAGCAAGGACCTGTTTGTGCACTTCTCCGAGATTCAGTCTTCGGGTTACCGGAGCCTCGAAGAGGGTCAGCGCGTGAGCTTTGAGGCTGGCGAGGGTCCGAAGGGCCCCCAGGCCCAGAAGGTCAGCGTCATCTAGATAACAGCGTCGATGCAGTGGTGGGCACCGTCCCACCACTGCATCGACGTGTGCCTCGGCTGCTGCAGATCGCCGAGCGCCCGCACCGTGCGGGCACCTTCGCCCGCAGCGCCGGCGACGCCCCCGGGCACCAGTTCGGCAAGCACACACGCGTCCGAACATCCGAGTTCCGCCGCAAACGGATATGAGCGCGCACCCCGTCCGGAAGATCGGCGATCCCAATGTCGGTGCCGTCACACCGCACCAGATGCCACGGCGTCGTTCTCGCATCAGGGCGTTCCCAGAGCCTCACGAAC
>JADGPH010000171.1 GCA_017882555.1 Thermoleophilia bacterium | reverse complement strand
ATCAGGCATCAGCAGCCTCGGACTTTGGGGCGAGATACGCAGCCGCGACCTTGGCGGCAAGAGCGCGCACGCGCCAGATATAGGCCCCGCGTTCGGTCACGCTGATCACCCCGCGCGCATCCAGCAAGTTGAAGCTGTGGCTACACTTGAGTACCTGGTCGTAGGCCGGAAGGACCAAGCCCGCGTCCAGACAGCGTTGGCACTCCGCCTCGTGCGCGGTGAATTGATCAAACAGCGACGCGGTATCGGCGACCTCGAAGTTGTACTTGCTCCATTGGCGCTCGTTTTCCTGGTACACGTCGCCGTAGCTGACCCCGTGGGTCCACGTGAGGTCGTAGACCGAGCGGACGCCCTGAAGGTACATCGCGATGCGCTCAAGACCGTAGGTCAGCTCCACCGAGATCGGCGTGAGGTCGATGCCGCCGGCCTGCTGGAAATATGTGAACTGGGTGATCTCCATCCCGTCCATCCACACTTCCCAGCCCAAGCCCCATGCACCGAGGGTCGGACCCTCCCAGTCATCCTCGACAAAGCGCACGTCGTGCTGCTCGGGACGGATTCCGAGTGCCACCAGCGATCCGAGATAGAGGTCCTGAACGTTCTCAGGGGACGGCTTCAAGAGCACCTGATACTGGAAGTAGTGCTGGAGCCGAAAGGGGTTCTCGCCATACCGGCCGTCGGTCGGGCGGATTGACGGTTCCACATATGCCGTCCGCCACGGATCTGGTCCGAGGCTCCGCAGCAGCGTCGCCGGATTGAATGTCCCCGCACCGACTTCGGTGTGGTACGGGTTCATGATCAGGCAGCCCTGGTCGCCCCAATAGGCATGTAACCGGAGAATGACCTCTTGAAACGTCAGCACCACGTGCGGACTGCTTTCTCGTGTACTGGCCGCCAACGCTCCGAGGCAGTGACTCGGTACGTCGCTCGGACATTTCCCCCGCGCCGCCGCAGCCCGTCGGCACAGCCTGTCAGAACCCGAACATGGGATGAACGCCGCGCCACGGGCACGACCCACGCCCGACTCCTTGAACTCCGGTTGGGCGGACAAAAGCATACCGGCCGACGCGCTCCGTCACCGCACGCCGAATCGCCGGCTCGCATGCCCGCGACCGCGGGGACCGATGTGCGCTCGCGCGCAGGCCGGAGGTCACTGCGCGGCATCTCGAGGGTTACAACCCCGGTCCGACGGTCCCACGTGCGGATGACCGAAAGGCAACCGATGACCGCGCGCGTCCGAGCAGACTCCCGTGCGGGGCCGAGTCAGACCGGGGTCGCCGACCGAAGCGTGACGCCAAGGTGTTCTTGTAACACCAAACCGATCATCCGTTCGACCCCGAATCTCGCCGCTGGCGGACACACCTCGTGCGCTTCGGAGAGCGGATGGCCCACCAGTTGCGCAAATCCGTCGCGGGCGACCGGCTCGAGCGGCTCGCCGCTCCGAGCGCACCCCGCACAGAGCACGCCGCCGGCATGTGCGGAAAAGGCGACCAGGGGACCGGGCGCGCCGCAGATCACGCACGATCCGAGCCGCGGCAAGAGACCTCCGACGACCAAGAGCTTGGCCTGGAACCCGAGCACGATCGGATCAAGTCGCGGGGGGCTCTGCAGGGGTCCTGCCGTACACAGGAGTCCAAGCGCACGGGTCACCAGATGAAACGTCTCTGGGCTCGCGTCGCTCTCGGGGATCGCGCGCAGCACCGTCTCCAGCACGGAACTGGCCGCCCGAAGTCGGTACCCCTCGAGCCATAGACCGGCGTGCGCCTGAATGGTCGACGCACCGCGCACCGTCGACAGATCCCCGCGCCCCCGGGCCAGGCTGAGGTGCGTCCACACTCCCGGCTGCAGCCTGCCGCCCAGCTTCGAGCCCGAGCGGCGTGCGCCCTTGGCAATCGCCGACAAGCGCCCGTGCGTCGGCGAATACACCGACAGCACCACATCGGCCTCGGAGAAGCGAATGGTACGCAGTACGATCGCCTCGGTTTCCATCGTCGGCACACCTGCATGCTGACAGGTTGCACCGACGGCCCCGGGAGGGCTTGGGCGGGCGCACTGATGTACCCTAAGGGGTATGCCGAACGTTGTGATGTACACCACCGAGGTTTGCCCATTCTGTGCCCGCGCCAAGCGTCTGCTCGCAGCGAAGGGCATCGAGTTTGAAGAGCGCTCGGTCGACCTGTCGCCCGAGAGCCGGCAGTTCTTGATCGACCTCACCGGGCGTTACACCGTCCCTCAAATCATGATCGACGAGACACCTATCGGCGGTTTCGACGAGCTGGCCGCGCTCGCCAAATCTGGCGAACTCGACACGCTGCTCGCTCGCTAAGCGCACTCGAACGCGAAGTGGGCGGCACCGGCGTGGCCGTGGGTCGGGGTGCGGTTCCTAGGCGCGGCGCTCGGCGGCGGTCGGCACACCCCGGATCGACGTGGCAGCGCGCACCGCGCTGCGGATCGCCCACTCAGTCATGCGCGCGGCAATCACTCCGACCGAGAACGCGCTTGACGCACGTTCGCAGCTTGCCAGGGTGAAGGTCACGTCCCCGTCGAGCGGCGTGTGCACGGGCGCGATCACACGTGCGACCCCGGCAGAAGCCATCCGTGCAATCTGGGTCGCCTCGGGCTTTGTGATGCGTGCATCGGTCATGACGACGGCAAGCGTCGTGTTGCTGGCGAGCCGTGGATGGCCGGGCGCGACCTCGCTGCCGGCCCGCCGGGCATCGACAAACCCATCCGGCTCCCGCCAGGCCCCAGCGAGGATCCCACCCGACTCGTCCAGGACATCGCCAAAGGCATTGACGACGACGAGCACCGCGACATGCGCACCATCCAGCCCCTGTGTCGCTGCCACACCCAGCCCGCCCTTGCACCATCCATCTCGCCCGAACAGCTTGCCCACGGTGGCCCCCGTGCCCGCACCAACACTGCCCATCTGCGGCGGCCCCTCAACGAGCGCCGTGCACGCGCGATAGGCATCCTCAGGACCAGGCCGGCGCAGATTGCCGGTGACGCCCAGATCGAAGATCACCGCGGTCGGAACGATCGGAATCCGCGCAATGCCGACGTCGTATCCGATCTGGTGCTCTTCGCACCACTGGACCACACCGGCGGCAGCGTTGAGCCCAAAGGCACTCCCGCCCGAGAGCAACAGCGCGGTGATCTCCGCCAACGGCGCCTCCGGCGCGAGCAGTTGCGTCTCACGGGTGCCCGGGCCGCCACCTCGGATGTCGACCGCCGCCAGCGTGCCGGCGGGGGGCACGATCACCGTGCAGCCCGTACCGGCATCCGGATCGGACCACTGCCCCACCCGAAATCCCGGGGGCCATGGCATCGTGCCGGTCATATGACGCCTGCAGGGCGACTGGATCGTGGTCGGCGCCGCGCAACCGCAACCGCAGACCCCGTGGTGTCCGGTTGGCAGCGGGGGCACCAATAGGTGCCCCGCTGGCCGACGACGCTCTTCACGATGATCGCCCCACAGCGAGGACACGGATCGCCCTCATGCAGGTGCACCTGCAACAGATCTTGCATCCGGCCGCGCTGGCCAAGCGCATCCCGATACGTATCTATGGACGCGCCCCCGGCGGCAATGGCGACCTCCAGCCGTGCGCGGATCGCCCCGCGCAGGACGCGACACTCGTCTGTCGTCAGACTTCCGGCAGGCCGCAGCGGATGAACCCGGGCGGCAAACAGTGCCTCATCGGCATAGATGTTGCCGACTCCGGCGAGCAATCGCTGGTTGAGCACCGCCGTCTTGACCGCCACTCGACGACCACGCAGGGATTCGGCAAGGCCGCGGGCCGTAAATGCATCGCTCAAAGCGTCGACCCCGAGCCGCTGCGCCCAGAACTCGCGCTGCGAGACGGCGGCCGGCATCACCCAGGCGCGCCCGAATCGGCGTACGTCGGCGAAGGTCACCGTCGATCCGTCGTCACAGACCAACACCGCCCGGAGAAATCGCTCCTCGCCGGGTGCGGGAGAGCCCGCTCGCCAGTGCAGCCGGCCCGTCATCCGCAGATGCAGCGCCAGGGTTGCGCCTGATTCCAGACCGACCAGCAGGTACTTGCCTCGGCGATCGACGCATGTGATCAGCTGACCGGTGAGCTCATCGGCGAATTCCTCCGAAGCCGTGGGTGCGGTGAGCAAGGGGTCGTACACCTCGACCCCGGTGATCCGTCGGCCGACAAGCCGGGGCTCGAGTTGCCTGCGGATCGTTTCGACCTCAGGGAGCTCCGGCATCAGCCGGCCTCCACCCGGTCGGGCTCGACCGCTGCCAGGGTATCTCCGATCGTCACCGCCCCACCGATGTCGGCCACGCAGCCCTCAACGAGCCACGAATCGCGGGCGTGCACCATCGCGATCGGCTCTCCCGCGACAACGGGCTCCCCCACCTTGGCCAGCAACTCGACACCGACCGCATGGTCGACCGCCTGCGACCGATGTAGCCGACCTGCGCCGAGTCTGCGCACCGCCTCGCCAACTTGTCGGGCGGCGATGGCCGTCACGACTCCGTCAGCCGATGCCAGGACCGGGACGCCCAGCGGGGCGCTCGCCAGCACGTTGGGCTCGGTCCAGACCGCAGGGTTGCCCCCTTGGGCGGCGACCCACCGCTCGGCTGCCACGAGGGCTCGACCATCCGCAAGCGACCGGCTCGCACTGCGCACGCCCTCGCCTGACGGGACCACCCCAGCCGCTTCGGCAAGTTCCCCAGCCATTCGCGCCGCGATTTGGCGGAGATCGGCCGGACCGCCACCGCGAAGGACATCCGCTGCCTCCCGGACTTCCAATGCATTGCCCACCATGCGCCCCAGCGGCTGGTCAATCGCGCTGACTATGGTGCGGACGTTGCGACCCCAGCCGTCGGCGAGCCACACCATCAGCGCGGCGGTCTGGTGGGCCTCTTCGGGAGTGGCGCAGGGCGCGCCACTCCCCCAGGTCACCTCGAGAGCGACCGCCTGAGCACCTCCAGCCAGCGCCTTGCTCATCACCGAGGCGACAATCAACGCACGACTCTCCATCGTGCCGGTCTCTTCACGGAGTGTCGAGAGCCGACCGTCGCCGGGCACGAGGCGGGGCGTCTGCGAGATGACCGCGCACCCGACACGTTGAACCTGCCCGATAAAGCCGGCGAGATCGATGTCGGTGCGGTAACCGGGGATCGCTTCGAGTTTGTCGATCGTGCCGCCCCAGTACCCCAACCCGCGGCGACTCATCTTTGCCACCCGCACCCCGAGGGCCGCAGCCAATGGTGCGGCCACGAGCGTGACGTTGTCCCCGACCCCACCGATCGAGTGCAGGTCTCCGGTCGCCCCGATCGAGGCCAGATCCAGGCGCTCGCCGGACGCGATGAGCGCCGACGTGAGGCCCTCGGTGCTCGCTCGATCCAGCCCCCGTGCATGGGCGATTGCGCACCATGCCGCCATCTGGGCATCCGTCGCCCCGTTGGCGAGCCAGCTCTGCACAAAGCGACGCACGCTGTCGGCGTCTACTGGATCCCCACGCCAGGTGCGCTCCAGCAACTCCAGCGGTGAAAGCGGAACGGGCATTGCAGGCGATGTTACAGGCGGCTGGTAAGGTCGCTGGATATGAGACGCCAACCTGCGCACATCGCCCTCGCGCTGGGCTTTACCGCACTCACCGCGAGCGTCATCACCGTGCTTGGCCACACCGCCAACCAGAGCGCGGCCGCCGCCGGAATCCGGACCTATGCCACGGCACTCCCGACACCCAAGTTGTCGGCACTGCAAGTTCCCGGCACGCTGACCGCCCAACAAGGCCACGCGCGTTTCTTGGTGGGGGTGCGCACCTCGCTTGCCGCCCACATCGTCGTGCGGATCACCAACGTCACGACCAAGAAGATCATGAACGCCATCACTGAGCCTGCGCTGCATAAGGCCGGTCGTGTGTTTTTACTGGTGCAGGCGACCGATACGCGGGGTTTTCAACTGCCTGCCGGCACGTACTCGATCTTTGTCGGGGCCCGAGCAGCCAATGGCCGCAATGCGTTGGCACTGAGGGCCACCATGCACCTGGTCTACACCGCGCCGCGCGGCGTCCTTGACTGGTTCACAGTGCCTGTGGGCCCGGATATTCGTGCGAGCCTGCTGCTCCATATGGGGGCAGGGCAAGTGGTGATGGCCGTCAATCCCAGGGGCCCGGTCGCCAATGCGGGCATTGTGCGCGGCGATGTGGTCGTGAAGATCAACGGGACCAGCGTCGCGACGCCCGGCGGTCTGGCAACGGCACTCCGCCAACTGCCCGCAAACAGTTCGGTACCGATCGTTCTGGTGCGTGGGATTACCACCCTCACCAGGAACGTGACCGCGCCACCGGATTGGACCGGCATACCCAGTTTGGGCGCTCCCCTGGCGGCAGCCGCAAAGACAGGATTGTTCGGGTACAGCTACGCTCAGGCGGCCTACGACATCTCGACAGGCAACGCAAGCGGAGCATCGAAGATCATCGCGACGTGGTCGAAGGCCAATGGCGCCACGGCGCTTGCGCAAATCGCGCATGCCCAGCTGTTGGCCGCCGAATTTCAACCGGCGGCGGCGTTGGGCTACTGGAACAAGGCATTGGCCCTGAACTCATCACTTTCGGCCGCGGCATTCGGGCAGGGCTTGGCCCTTGACACAACCGGGCACGACCCGGCAGCGGCAAATGCGTTCGCACGCGCCGCGGCTCTCGATCACGCAAACGCGTCCGCGCTGGCGTTCGAGGCCCTCGCCGAAGAGCAAGCGCACCTCCCCTACCTCGCGGTGAGCCCTGCCCTCGCTGCCGTCGCGCTCGATCCAAGCGATCCCAATGCGCTTGCGAGCAACGCCATCGCCCTGATGCAGACCGGGCAGCCGGCTGAGGGCATCGCCGCCCTGAAACGGTCGCTCGTGCTCACCGACGACCAGGCCCGGGCCCAGATGCTGATTACGACCTTTCTCGAGCCCGCCGCACCATGAGCGTCACGCTGAGCATGTTGGGACCCGATGGCACCGTGCTGGCACGCGTCGATCTGGACCAATTCCGCGGCGACACACGCTCACGCCCAGCGCAGTCGGACCATGACGCGCTGGCACAGGCCCTCGCCGCGGAATTGACGCAACCTCGTCCTGTCCGTCGGCGCGCAAGGTGCACCGCAGCGGACCCCACCCGCGCAGGGATGATCATTCTCTAGCTGGGCCTCGTCTGGACCTCTGCGCGCGCCCACCAATCGCTACCCCTCGTGGAGCGTCTCGTGCTCGTCGTCGAAGTGGTCGTGATCGTCACGCTTCCGACGACGCGAACGCCCCACGCGCACATGCATCCCACGACGCGACGCGAATACCAGGCTCCCGATACCGATCACCAGGCCCAGCCAGAACGCCCAAGCACCCAGCGGGTTGGCCACGAAGATGCCAATGATCAGCAGAATGCCGACCGAGCACACCAGCGCCAGGGGACGCTGTCGTGGGGGCGCAAGGTGTACAACCCACGGTGCGAGGACAGCAATCACCAGTATCACAAGTGTCGTCACGTGCATGCCCCTCGCCGTGGATGCTCCCCCATCGATCCAATCTACCCACCGGATCGCTTGTTCGTCCACTTTTGGCCACCGAGGCCCAAGTCCCTTCTCATGACCGTCGCCTGCGGGATCCATCTCATGCCGGTTACCGGCGCCATTTCATCGCCGCGTCCGTCATGTGTGGCGGTCGTGGATGCATCGGGCGCGGTGTGTCAGCTCGAATTCGCCGGCACCGACGACGAGATTCTGGGCGCCATTCCCGACGCGGTCCACGTGCTTGCCATCGACGCACCCCTGGTGGTACCGAACGCGACCGGCCAGCGACCGGCGGAACACCTGTTGGCGTGGCTGGACGCTCCGACCTTCCCGAACTCCACCGCACGGCTGACCCAACTGTATGGCGGGGTCCGCGGTACCGAGCTCCGCGACGGGCTGCTCGCGCGGGCATCCCGAGTCGTCGAAGCGCTCCCGGACCTTGTGCTCCGCGAACTGGTCTGGGAGCAGGAACATCCGCTCGGGGACGCGGCACTGGACCTGGCCGACTATCGGGCCGCATGGCTCGGCGTGCGCGCCCCGCGGTATCGTCCGAAGGGACTTGGTCGGGCGATCCCAGCCGGTCGGGGCCCGGCGGCCGCAATCCTGGCTCAGGTGATCGACCTCGGCGACTGGCTGCCGGCTCCGGACCCCGATGACTGGCAGGCGATCGCCGATGCCGCCCAACTCGATGCCATGGCCTGTGCGTATGCCGCGTGGCGGCTCGCAACGGCCCCGAACGACACGGTGATGCTGGGTGACCTTCGTACCCCGCTGGTGATACCGGCGGATGCCAATCTGCGCGCGCGCGCCGAGCTCCACCGATCGCGCCTCGGTCCGGACGGCGCCGGCACGACCGGCGCCTGATTCGCGCGGCCGCACGCCTATCGTGGTACGGCGGCCAGCTCGAGCAGCTGCGTCGGAGCGTGGGCAATCGCCGTGCGGAGTGCGTCATCATCGGGATACGACCGATCGACGATGCGCCGCACCGGAACTGACAGGTCGACCCGGTCAACCGCAAACGGCCACGGGTGGACGACACATGTCGATTGGTCCTGCGCGTCCAGCTTCAGATCGATGCCCTCGTCACCAATCGCTGTCGGAACCCGGGGAAGGACCCACCGTTCGCCGCGGCCAAGCCCATGCCAGCACACGTACAGGGACAGCACGTCCCAGGCCTGCAGGAGCCGGTAGCCCGCCCAGGCCCACCGCGACAGCGCCTGGTCGTCACCGATCCGAGCACGCAAGGTTGCCTGCAGGCGCTCTTGGTCGTCAAGAAAGCCTCGTTCCGCAGCGGGACGTCCCTCGCGGGCAGGACAGGGTCCGTCGAGTCCCATGCGCTTTTCGTACAGGCCTTGCCCATGCATGCTGGCGAGCAGGCCCACCCGCGGTCCACGCGCGACCGCCATCATGATGCCCTCGGCGTACATGGGAGCGTGGATCGCGCGATCAAGGTCCGGAAAGTTGGTGACGGTGCCGGCCAGGTCAACCTGTGGTGCCGCATCCCAGGCGCGCCAGCCCTCGTCATGGCATTCGGCGACCTCTATCAGCGGACCAAACGGCTCGGGTCGCGCAAACGCGCCGTTCCCCCAGGCGCGCGCCATGACCCCGCACTGGGCCTGGTGATCGAGCTGTCGCACCAAGCGCACCATCCCTCCGCCGTGCACGACGATCATCGACCGAACTCCATCGCCTGGTCGACCGTCAGACGCCGAAGGCGCGTGCGGTGTGCAGCAACCCAATGAGTGTCTTTGCGTCCCGTACCTGCGAGATCACGGTTGGCAGCTGTGAGATCGGGACCCGCACAATCTCGATTTCTTCTTCGGGAAGCGGTGGCACGTCGCTGGGCCGCAGGTCCGACACCACAAATAGGTGAATGAACTCCGTGATCATGGCGGGCGCCGTGTAGAAGCCCCCGAGGTAGGTCCATTGGCCGGCCTCGCGTCCGACCTCTTCGGCAAGCTCCCGAATCGCCGCCGCCTTCGGATCCTCACCGGGAAAATCGAGCTTGCCAGCAGGCAACTCCAGCATGATCTCTTCAACCGCGTCGCGGGGTTGGCGCACCATCAAGATGTGACCTTCTTCGATCGGCACCATGACCACCGCCCCAAGGTGATCAAGTACTTCCCGCCGCACGACGACACCGCTCGGTCGCCGGTAGTCGGAGATCCGCAATCGCACGATCTGGCCGTCAAAGATCTGCTCGCTGGAGATCGGTCCTGGCAAGCGGCCCTCCGGCGGCTGGGTGTCGGCCCCGGGCAGGATCCGCCCCTCGGTCATCGGGCGACCGCCTCGGCAAGAATGGCGCGCGTCACATCCACCATCGCGAGCAGATCCGTAACCGCGATCGACTCGCTGGGGCTGTGGACCTCGGTCATCGCGTTGCAGAGATTCACGGCCGGGAACCCACTGCGCAAGAGCATATTCACGTCCGATCCACCACCGCCCGGGACATGGACCGGCGTGACCCCGAGCCGTGCGAAGGCGCGCTCGGCCAACACCACCTGGGGATCGCTCGCGCGCAACCGATAGCCGGCGTACTGGGTGTCGACGCGGCATTCCAGGTCGCATCCACCATCAACGGCGGCCCCGGTCAGCGCATCCACCATGGCGGTGACCTGCTCGCCCAGGCGCACCCGGTTGTGACCGCGGGCCTCGGCGACGATCGCGCAGCGAGGCGCGACGACATTGGTCGCGTCACCCCCTGCGATGACGCCCACGTTGGCCGTGGTCTCGGGGGCGATACGCCCGAGCGGCATCCGGACGACGGCGTCCGCGGCGGCAGTGATCGCGCTGTGGCCGGCTTCCGGCTGCATTCCCGCGTGGGCCGCAGTTCCAACAAAGGTCGCGGTGATGCGCTTGTGCCACGGTGCGGAGGTCACGATCTGTCCGATCGGCCCGGAATGGTCGTAGACGAATCCCAGTTCGGCCGCCAGAACGCCCACGTCAAAACAGGCCGCTCCGAGCAAACCGACCTCTTCGCACGGGGTAAACAGCAACTCGATGCCCGCATGCGGAATCCGCTCACGACGTACCTCTCGTACGGCGACAAGCATGGCCGCGATCGCCGCCTTGTCGTCGCCCCCGAGAATCGCCTCGTGGCGATTCGCGAGCGTGCCGTCGTCCCGGAGTTCCACTTCGATCGACCGCGCGACCGGCACGGTATCCAGGTGCGCGCACAAGAGCACCGGTATCCCCGGGGTCGTCGGCGCAAGTCGTCCGAGGATATTGCCGCAGCCCGCGCCGAGTGTCGCAGCGGCGGCATCCTCGGTGACCTCGCAGCCCAGCGCACCCAACTCCTGGCGGATACGCGCGGCGATGGGCCCTTCGTGATACGACGGCGACGGGATCTCACACAGTTCGACCATCAACTGGGCTACCTCAGGCAGTCCAGCACGCAGGGTGCTCACGCCTGGGTCACCGACACCGATGGATCGTTGACCTCATCTGTGATCCTGCCGACGGGCCCCCGCTGCGCGTTTGCGCGGACCAGTGCCGCTCCGACGAAGTCCCGAAACAACGGTTGGGGCCGCGTCGGGCGACTCTTGAACTCCGGGTGAAACTGCGACGCGCAGAACCACGGGTGTTCACGAATCTCGATGCACTCCACCAAACGCCCATCGGGCGAGGTGCCCGCGACCACCAGTCCAGCCTCTTCAATCGCCGGCCGCAAGGCAGGATTGACCTCGTAGCGATGGCGGTGACGTTCGTAGATCACGGTGTCGGCGTAGCTCGTCGCAACCCGCGTCCCCGAGATCAGCGCGACCGGATCGGCCCCGAGTCGCATGGTTCCGCCCCGCTCATCGATCTCGCGCTGCTCGGGCAGCAGGTCGATCACCGGATATGGGGTGTCCGGATCAAACTCAGAGCTATTGGCCCGATCCATACCGCACACGTTGCGTGCGTACTCGATCACGGCAACCTGCATCCCCAAACAGATCCCCAGATACGGAACCAGGCGCTCACGGGCGTATCGCGCCGCGAAGATCTTGCCCTCGATGCCCCGTTGACCAAATCCGCCCGGCACCAGGATTCCGTCGACGTGCGCGAGCACGTCGTCGAGATCCGCCTGGTCGGAGTCGACCCAATGGATCTCCACCTCGACCCCGTGGAATATGGCCGCATGCTTTAGGGCTTCTGCCACCGACAGGTAGGCGTCACGGAGCTGCACGTACTTGCCCACGAGGGCAATCCGTACGACACCCTCGCAATGGTCGATCCGGTCGACGAGCTCCGTCCACGGGCCGAGGTCCGCCGGACGCATCGGCAGGCCGAGGCGCTCGCAGACGGCCCGATCGAACCCCTCGGCTTCCATGCCCAACGGGACCATGTAGATGTCCGGCGCGTCCGCCGCAGAAATCACGGCCGTCGTGGGAATGCCGGCATGCAGCGCGATTTTGCGCTTGAGGTCGTCGGTGATCGTGTGGTTCGACCGCAACACGAGCACGTCGGGCTCGATACCAATTCTGCGCAGCTCATTGACCGAGTGCTGGGTCGCCTTGGTCTTGAGCTCGCCACTGGCCTCAAGGAATGGAACAAGGGTCACGTGGACAAACGCGACGTTCTCGCGTCCCACGTCGTTGCGGAGCTGGCGAATGGCTTCCAAGAACGGCAACGACTCGATGTCGCCGACCGTACCGCCAATCTCGACAATCACGACTTCCGCCGCGGAACTCTCACCTGCCAGCCGAATCCGCCGCTTGATCTCATTGGTCACGTGGGGCACGACCTGCACCGTCGCACCGTCGAAGTCGCCACGGCGCTCGCGCTTGATCACCGCGTCATACACGGCCCCGGTCGTGGTGTTGGAGACGCGGGTGAGACTCTCGTCGGTAAATCGTTCGTAGTGGCCGAGATCCAGATCCGTTTCGGCGCCATCTTCGGTCACGAACACTTCGCCATGCTGGTACGGGCTCATCGTGCCGGGGTCGACATTGATGTAGGGGTCGCACTTCTGGAAGAAGATCTTCCAGCCACGAGCCTTGAGAAGCGTGCCCAGCGACGCTGCCGTGATGCCTTTGCCAAGGCCGGACACCACTCCCCCGGTAACGAACACGTACTTGACGGGGTGGTCGCTCACGAGATCTCCTCAGTCAATCAATCCTCGATGGACAATACACCAGGACTCGGCCAGCGCGAGATGCACCGGTATCGGTAAACACCTGCTATTCGGCAATTTTTCAGAAATCCGTACAGCGGCTCCGCAGCCAGCTTTTGACGCATGCCGGTTGTACCGAAACGGCAGGCCGATGGTTTGTCGTCCCGCTGTGTCACTATTCCTCCTGCTCAGCAGGATCTTTCAGCGTTCACGACGCACCCGATGACGCGCGGCGTCGACGAATCCAAGAAAGACGCAGCCATATGGAATGGAACGAACGGGTCACCGAGTGGGAACAGGTCGCTGCCAGCCCGGCGTTCCAGCGCCTGGCCGATCGGGTCCTGGAAGCCGCCGACCCTCAGCCCGATGACCAGGTCGTGGACCTCGGCGCGGGCACCGGCCTGCTGACGTTCCGGATTGCCCCGCTCGTGGCGAACGTCATGGCCATCGATGCTGCGCCCGCCATGGTTGATCGGCTCCTCGAGATCAGTCGAGACGACGGCATCGACAACATCGATGGCACGGTCGCCGACCTGCGCGACCTGCGGCTGCCCGCTGGGTCGCGGACGTTGGCGGTGTCCAACTACGCCTACCACCATCTGGACCATGACGGAAAGCTCATGGCGCTGCGCGAGCTTCACCGCGTTCTGGCGCCAAATGGCCGAGTCGTGATCTGCGACATGATGTTTGCCCTGTCGGTACGGGGTCGGGACCGTCGCATCATCCTCGACAAGATGCGCCTCATGGCCCGTCGGGGACCCGCCGGCATCGTGCGCATCCTGCGCAACGCCGGTCGCGTCGCGACTGGCAGCTGGGAACATCCGGAGCGGCCTCAGGCCTGGGCTGAGATGCTTGAACAGGCGGGACTCACCGATATCAAGACGTTCGAGCTCACCAACGAGAGCGGCCTGGTCACCGCACGCCGGCCGTAGGCGCGGCCCCGCTGACATGAGCACGACTCGCCCTTCCCGGCCGCGCACGCCTCCATGGAAACGCCGTCTGCCGACGGTGCTCGCGATCATTGCCCTCGTCTGCGTGGTCGGCTTGCTCGCGACAGATCTTTGGCCGTCCGGTTCGCACCAGAGCCCGGCTCACCGCCCGCTCGCACCACTCCCGCCCCCACGGGTCGTGGACCGCACCACGCATCTGACGACATCCATCGCGACGGT